>JACQVT010000233.1 GCA_016209665.1 Planctomycetota bacterium
GTCGTGTACTCCACCGTGCTGCGGACGACGGTGGCGGGGACGGCCAGCAGCGGCCGGGCGGCGGCGAGAAACTGCCGGCGGTCGGCGGTGGGGGGGAGCGACTCGACGCCCTTCACCCGCTCTGCCAGCAAATAGAGGTACTCGTAGTCCTCCAGCCCGTCGCGGATGTTCGCCAGCCGGATGCTTGACAGCGGGCCATCGGGCCCGGGATAGATCAGGTTGCCGTCGCCGTTGGCCCACTTGTCCCGTCGGTTGGGGCAACTGGCGGGGTCCCAGCCGGTCCGCGGTCCGGTGCGGATCACGTCGCGGTTGCGCTCCCAGTGATTGTTGATCAGGTAATAGAGAAACCCGTCCACTCGGTACTTGTAGCTCATCGCCCCCATCAGCAGCCGGGCCTCGATGGCCGGATACTCGACGAACCAGTTCGCGTAGGGATGCGTGGGCACCAGACAGATGTACCACCACATTTCGCGCCCCTCGCGGCGAAGCTGCTCGGCCTCCCGCAAGTCGTACCCGGGTGTCAGCGGCACCCAGATGTCCACTGCCTGGCGCAACCCCGTCTCCTTGCCGAACGACTTGTCCTGGGCGGTGGTCATCGTCCGAATCCCTCGATAACGGCGATGCACATCGTCGAACACGTCGCGGGCGTCGGCGAACTTGTCCTTCTTGATCTCGTCGAATCCATAGACGTACGCGAGGCGGGTCAACCCCTCGCGCCGGACCCACGGCACGAACGTCCCCAGGGCGTCCGCCACGTGCGGCTTGGCTCCGCCGCTGCCCGCGAACACGATGTTGAAGGCGTTCATGCCCCGCGACAGAGCGTGCTTCAGCATCTCGCGGTCCGGGGGCTCGCGCCGGTACAGGTGGTCGATGCCCAGCCGGTGATCGAGGACCAGGTCGCGGTACTTGCGGGCCAGATCGTCATTCCAGCGGTCCTTGTAGAACTGGTGAATCGGGGCCTCGTGATAGGTGAACGCGTTCTGCAGGTGCGTGCCATCGGCCAGCTCGAAGCCCCACACGCGGACGTTCAACGCCAGCTCCACCGGCTCGCAGCCGTCGGCGGTGATGCGGATGGTGCCGCGGTAGTCGCCTCCCGGCGTGCCCTTGGCGGTCGCCACGTCCACCCAGAACGCGACGTGTTCGCCGGCCGCCACGTCCGCCGTCTGCATGAAACTGAGCAGGGGGTCGGGCCACAGCCCCTTGTACGTCGAGTCGTAGGGCGGGTCGTCATTCACATCCACGTGTCCGACCAGCGACACGCTGCACGTGATGCCGTCCGACCTGGAGTCGGTCCCAGAACGCGTGTGGGACCGGCCTCCAGCCGGTCCGATCTCAGGGTTCCGGGACAGGCTCTTAGCCGCCGGTCGAGTAGCCGGCGCCATCGCCGCGCTGACCCGCACGTTCTTCACGTCGCGGCCAAACGGCATCACGACCACCTGCGCCGCCTCGCGCTCGTTCGCCGCCAAGGACACGCTCATTTGCCGGTCGAACCAGCCCTCGAACGGATGGTCGCGGATGAGCACCTTTCGCATCGGCGATTCCAGCCCGACGGCGAACGCCGCATCCGAGAAATGCTCGAGCGTGCGGGCATAGCACGACAGGTCGCCGAACCGCCGATCGAGGTCGTCAAGTATCTCGGCCAGGCGTCGCCATGCCGCGGCCGAATACCCGCGCTTGTCGGCCGCGATCCGGCCGGCATCCTTCACCTGCGCCGTCGCCTCGGCGATCATGCCGGTAACGTCGGCCTTCATCGGCGCCGCGAAGCGCCCGGCCACGCGGGTCATCACCTCCACTCGGTGAGTCCAGTCGGCCAGCCGCGGTGTCAGTTCCGCCGTGCTCAGGTCTGACCACCACCGGCCTCTCACGTTGCCGCGGGTATCCTCCAGCCGGGTCTCGACCGTGCGCACCCGGTCGTCCTCCAGCGTGAAGGTGAACTGGCCCCCGACGAGTCGTGCGTCGGTCTTGAACACGCCGACGCCGTCGCGGTCGCGGCCCACGACCCAGCAGGTCAGGCCCGACGCATCGTCCAGGGCGACGACGTTCCCGCCCATCGCCGGCGGCGTCACCGACGCCACCCGCACCGCCTTGATTCGCGGTCCCGCGAACACCAGCTCGCCGAACTCCCGAGGGGAATCGAGGCCGTTGTACGACCAAACCCACGAACTCGAGGCCGCCGGGCTGCCCGGCCCGTGCCGCGCGAAGTTGACCCGCCAACGATCCCCGCCCTCCGGCGGGCGGACCTGCATCGACGCGAACGGAACCCGCATCGCCACCGTGTAGCCGGCGGCATCCCGCGCCGTCACCACCTCGACGGTGCTGTTCCAGGCTTCATCCGATCCGCTGGCGTCGTAGACCACGCCGGCGGCGTTGGCATCAAACTGGAAAAAGTCGCGTCCCGACCGCGCGGGATCGCAATAGAACTCGACGCTGTCGTCCCACCACACCTTGCCGTCGCGCTCGTGCA
>JACQVT010000197.1 GCA_016209665.1 Planctomycetota bacterium
ATACGGCCCCCAGCCGACCCAGGGCGAAACGGTGTTGAGGTCCAGATTGCCGGCTCGGGGGTCGGCGGGCCCGCCGCCCATCTGCTCGATCTGGGCCGCGATCAGCCACTTCACCGAGAAGGCCGATTCGTAGGCATACGGCTCGGGGTTCAACGTGCTGACGCCGATCGCATAGCCCGCGTAGATGCGGCTCGACAGAAAAGCGAGCTTGACGTTGGGGTAGCGGATCCTGGCCGCCCGCGCGATGCCGCCGAGGTATGACTCCAGCACGTAAGCGTCGGCGTTGGTTTGGGGCAGATGGGCCGTGGGCTGGGGATCGGCCTGCTTGACCCAGAGCACCTGCACTTGTGCTTCCGTCAAACCCTTGGGGGCAAGGACGGTATCGCGGACGCGGTCGTAGTTGGCATCGGCGGGCGAATCCCACGTGGAGGCCGCCTGGCCGCCCCGGGCGCCGTTGGCGATCACCAGGGTGGTGTGGTTGACGCGGGCATCCGCGGCGGCGAGGCCCATGAACGTCCAGCTGTCGCAAGGCTCGGTGGCCGGTTGGGAGCAGAATTCCTGCGTCGTGTTGGACATGCCGATCGACAGCAGCACCGCCTTGCCGGCGGGGTCGGGCTGACCCGAGGTACCCAGCGGTCGAACGCGGTTGGCGAGCATCATGCCCCAGCGGGCATGGGCGTCGGGCACGGCGTTCGAGCCGCCCGGATACAAGCCGCCCTGGAACTGACCGAGGTACATCCCGCCGCCCAGATCATTGACCGGCACGAGGCCGACGCTGGTCTTCGTGCAGTCGGCGGCCGAGATGGGCCGAACGACCAGGCTGGCGAGAACCGCGATCGTGAGCCACGTCATCGGTCTGTTCATCGCAAGGCCCTCGAATGTGGCGGAACCGGGCGCATCACGACATCGTTTCTCGGCCTCGCCGTGAAGACAAACGCGGCCTCAGCGCCTTTATTCTCGGGGGCAGTATCCGTCCTGCTGTCCGCCGCGTAGTTGTGCGGGCTCGAACCCCGAAATCCGACCGGCTTTCAAGCCGGTCCCACGCGGCTTTTGCCCGTCAGGCTGCCAGTTCGTCCAGCAGCCGGCGAATCCAGGGCGGCGTCGACCGCTGGAGGTCTTCCAGCCATCGGCGGCGCGTGAAGTAATACCACGCCAGCATCCCTTGCAGCGTCACACTCAACAGGATCACCGCCGAATAGACCACGTACGTCAACGCGGACACCAGTGAGTCAATCTGGTCGGTCGCGATGCCGACCTGGGACAGTTGGGCGCGCACCTGCGGCGACAGGCTGCTGCTGGGAGGAGGCCCCAGCATGGCATCGATGCAGTACACGACGATCAAACAAATGAACGTGACCTGGTTCCAACCGAGGTGCGAGGCCGCCGAAGGCAGCCCGCGGCTCATCTTCCGAGCGCCAAGGTGTTCCAGGTAGCCGATCCCGCACAACGTGACCGTCACGATCAGGGTGGAGAAGCCGGGCGACAGCACCAGAAACGGGACCGCGAGTACGCCGACGGCCAGGATGCTCAGGGCCGACTTGCGAGCGATCCGGGCCGCCTTGCGGATGGGCTGGTGAGCGGCGACGGCCTGGCGGATCAACTGGAACTGGGCCTCGGTCAACGGGCAGGCGGGGTCTACGACCGGACGAGCCACCGCCCCAGACGGGGGGGACGGGGGGGCGCCGTCGTCGGCGTCCGGTGGCGTCGGCAGGAGCGTCTGCGACACGGATTCACTCCTTGCGGTTCGGCTTGCCCGGCGTGACCCGCTCGACGCGGACGCTGGTCATCGCCTCCAGCGTTCGGCGCACGCTGCGGACGATATCGGCTCGGAACACGGGTTGGTCCAGGGTGCCCTCGACGTGGACCTCCATCAGCTCGCGGGCCACGCCCTCGACCAGCTCGGACAGTACCGCCACCTCGGGCAGCTTGAGCGGGCTGCCGACCAGCAACACCAGATGCATCCCCAAGCCGGGGACCTGTACGTGGCCGGCCCCCGCCATCGACAGCGCCTTGCCCCGCAAATCGATGCGGTCCAGGATGACCTCGTCTCCGTCGATCATATAGTCAACCAAGGCGTCATGGAATGCGTTGTCGTCATCGACGGCGAAGTGAATGATTTGCAGGATGGCCAGCACCATCGGCACCTTGAGCATCTGGGCCTCCTGCACGAGGATGCTGCCGCTGCCCTGCCGCGACGCCGGCCGATCGAACTGGCCGGTGAGGGACAGCGTGCCCTGGATACGCCCTTTGAGCCGAACGGGCGTTTCGTCCGGCTGGCGGCGGGCGTTGAGGAACTCCTCGAGCGAGACGTTGCGGGCCGTGAGGTTCAGGCCATAGCTCGCCGGGGCCGTGACGTAGTCCACCTCCACCTGTCCCAGCACAGCCCCGTTGTAGAGGGTGCCGAGGATGTCGCCGATGAGGAGGGTTGAGGCGCCGGCGGCCCGGTGGAGTCGGGCCGTGGCGTCGGTTAACAGACGACCGTCGACGCGGGCCTGCTTGAGATCGAGCCGGGCGTCGACCTGGAACGTATCGTCATAGCCGGCCTCGCCCTCGAACGTCCCCGTGACGTCGGTGAACCGCGGCCCCGCCGAGAAGGCGGCCTGGTTGAGATGGAGGCTCCCGCGGGTTCGCCACGTCCGCCGGGCGTTCGGGCCGCTGGTGAGGACCAGATCCTTCAGCACAAGGTCGCACGCGCCCGCCGGCTGGAAATCGTTCCACATCCGCCGCAGCCGCCAGGGACCGGCCTGGCGCAGCTCCTCCTCGAACCGCAGATCGTGGGCTTCCAGACGCGAGATGCGAACGTCCACCCGATCATCGTGAGTGGTGATCCGGCCGGCCATCTGAATGCTGGTTGGGCCGTGCCGGGCCGTCAACCGTTCAATGCTGATGCCGTCAGGCGTCAGCACCACTTTGCCGCCAACATCCTCCAACTCCAGGGGAAGCCGGGCGAGCCTCAGACGGCAGCCCATCGGCTCGACGAGGGCTGTGTACTTCACCTCCGCCCCCCGGAGGCCGGGAGGCGCCGGCTGGGTCGCCGCCGTCGGCCGGGTGGGTTGCTCGTAGTTCAGGTCAAGGCGTACCCGCCCGGCCGGCGCGAGGGAATCAAACGCGGCCTGCAGAGTATCGGGCAGGGCCGCCCTGACGGCCGGGCCCAGATCGAGCGAGTCGCTGGCCACCCGTACTGAGATCGCCGGTCCCGTGCCGGCCAGCGCCAGGCTGCCTTCGATCGTCAAGGGCGAGTCGCCCAATCGTCCCCTCAGCGATCGCAC
>JACQVT010000187.1 GCA_016209665.1 Planctomycetota bacterium
CCCGGCCGCTATCAGGAGCGTCACCGCGTCTACGGCCGGGCCGGCCAACCCTGTCCCCACTGCGGGGCCACCATCGAGCGACTGATCGTCGCCGGCCGCGGCACGTGCGTCTGCCCGCGATGTCAGCCACTGCCGGTTGGCAAACGGTCGTCGCGGCGGGTATAACACGAGCGATGTTCGCTGCCCGAAAGATCGCCCGGACTGCCCTACCGGCGATGCTCGCTGGCCTGGTACTGGCCACCGGCTGCCAGGCCCCGGCCGAGCCCGCCGGTCCCACCGTCGCCCGCGTCACCATCGACTCGCCCGATGCCTACGAGGCGTTGTGGCAGACGGCGGACAACACGTTGCGCCGGTACTGGCTGGCCCCGGATCGCCAGGACCGCGTCGCGGGGGTGATGGTCAGCCGGGCGGAGACCACGGCGGCATGGTTCGAGTTCTGGAGGCCGCAGCCCAAGCCCGCCTACGCCTGGTGGGAGTCGAACCTGCACGCGGTCCGCCGGCAGGCGACGATCCACATCGAGCCGCAGCAGAAACCCGAATACGAGATCAGCGTCCAAGTTGACCGGTTCCAGTACTCCCTCGAGGAGCGGCAGGTCGACCGGGCCGCCGGGACGCTCCGGCTCTACAGCGACGTGGCTCCCACGGCGAGCGGTCGCCTCGAGAAGCCGTCGCAGACGGGCCGATGGCTTCCCCTCGGCCGCGACGGCGAGATGGAGCACGACATCCTTCAGGACATCCTGCAACACTATGGTTCGGGCGAGATGGTTACATCCCCGCCAACGTCGACCCAGCCGGCCGGAACGGCCGGATAGGCCGGGCGGACCATGTCGATACGCTGGAAACTTATGATCCTGCTGCCGGTAAGGAGTCACCCCATGAAACGAGGCTTGACTGTCGGATTGTTGTCCGGATGGCTCGTCGCGACGGTGCTGGGCGCCGGGGCCGTTGCCGAGCCGTTGTCGAAGCCGGACGTGGTGCGATGGACGCGACACCTCGTGCCGCTGCCCCGCGACATCGAGTTTAAGGGCGCGGTGATCTCGCCGGCGGACCAGGTGGCTATCAGCGCGCCCCCCGACGCCGAGCCGCTCGTGCGGCAGGCGGTCAAGGAACTGCGGGAATGCCTGGGCCTCGAAGCCGCCGCCCCGGCCAAGGCGACGTTCACCATCCGCTTGCGCGTGGAACCAAAGGACGCGGGCATCGGCAAGCTGCCGCACGCCGACCAGGCGTACACCATTCGCCCCGACGGGCAGGCCGCCCTGGTGCTGACCGGCGGCGGGCCGCGCGGCGCCTATTACGCGGCCAAGACCGTGCAGCAGTTGCTCCGCGCGTTCGCCGCCGAGGGCAAGGTGCGGGTACCGCTGGTGACCATCACCGACTGGCCCGACATAGAGGACCGAGGTTTCTGGGGTGCCGACACGTATTACCGTCTTCGCTGGATGTCCGACCGCAAGCTGAACTACGACGAGCAGATCGCCCGTAACGGCGTGGACGGCCAGAAACGCTGCTTCGTCGATCTGAGCGGCGGCAAGCGGAAGATCATCGACGAAGGACCGACCTATGGCATCAATCCGGTCCCCGTGGTACTGCACCTCGAGCAGTTGTCGGGCAGCGGGCTGTTCGAGGCCTATCCCGAACTGAAAGGCAAGGACGGCCGCGAGGGCACGATCTGCTATTCGAACCCCAAATTCGTGGACATCCTGGCCGAGTGGCTCGTGCAGTGGCGGGACCTGCCCGGCGTCACGGAAGTCGACGTGTGGATGGCCGAGAATCTCGCCGGCCAGAAGGGCTGCCAGTGCGAAGGGTGCATCAAGGAGGACCGCAGCGTGCTCGAGGCCCGGACCATCGTGGCCGCGTGGACCAAGGCCCGCCAGACGCGGCCCGACCTCGGCCTTCGCGTATTGACCAGCGAGGAGACGGAGAAGGCCAACCCACGAGTCATCGCCGAGCTGCCTAAGGAAGTGAAGCTGTGGTACTACCACAGCCTGTTCACGTACAACGCCCGCGAGAAGCCGATGATCCCGCCGTACCTCGTCGACGCGATCCAGGAGGGCCGGTGGGTCGGCGTCTGCCCGAACATCTGCGGGATCGTCGGCACGTTCCAGCCGTTCACGTGTCCGCAGTTCATCCACTACCGGATGGGCGAGTTCGTGGACAAGAAGCTATCGGGCCTGCTGGGTTATCCGGTGCCGGGCATTGCCCACACGCGGCTCAACGCCGAAGCCGCCGCCGAATGGACCTGGAACCTCGCCGGACGGTCGCCCCGCGAGTTCGCCGTCTCCTACGCCGTGCGGCAGGGCTACTCGGACCCCGAGAAGTTCGCCGACTGGTGCGAGGCGAACGGGCCGGTGGCCTGGGACGTCTACGGCAGCGAATGGCCCTCCGGCGAAAAACGCAAACGCCCGGGAAAGCTGGCGGACCTCCTCCGCGAGGGTAAGCTGCCTGAGCTGGGCTCCGTGCTGTTCAGCGCGTTCCCGATTCCCTGGGGCGACATCAAGACGGTTCAGCAGCTCGATCGCGACGTGAGCGAGGCCAATCGCGCGGTGCAGCTCGCCCGCGAGATCGGCGTGGAGGAGTACGTCCAGGAGAGCCTGGTCATCCAGGGTTATATCCAGGCGATCCACGCCCTGTGGCAGCTCAAGCAGGTCGTCAAGCCCGACGGCGTCGCCGCCGCCGACAAGCCCGCCGCCCGCCGGTGGTTCAAGGCCTACGTCGACAGCCTGGACCAGGCGAAGGCTGCCCTTCCCGCCTGGGAGAAGGCGCTGCCGACCCGCGCATCGTCCGACCACTACACCCGCGGCGCGGTCGAAATCGTCACCAAGATGATCGCCGGCATGAAGTCCCTCGCCGTCGACCTCGGCTGCGGACCGTGATGTTGGCCGTGTAAGCGGATCCTGCCAAAACCGTGCCGAAGGCCTCGCGATCAGGGCAGCCCGGGGCTTGCGAATCGTGCTTGCCGTGGGGAGGCGAAGCCGTAGAATGATTGGCAGAGGTGAGGCCATGTCCCCGACCATCGTTGAACCGAAACCAGGAGTCGATATGGGGCGTGTTGTGGTCGCCGTAGCCATTGAGAACGTCGACGATCGCGCGAAGGCCGACAGCGGCGGGCTCCCGGCGGAGGCCGTCCGGCGGATATCCATTCAGGCCTTGGTCGATTCCGGCGCGACCTTCTTGTGCATCCCCGAATCCAGCATTCAGCAGTTGGGGCTGACGTTCGACCGGACCCGGGAGACACGGACCATCACCGGTCCGTTGACCATGCGCATCTACCGAGGCGCTCGGATCGAGGTGCAGGGCCGGGCGTGCAACGTCGAGGTGATGGCCCTGCCGGAAGGCCGCCAGCCACTCCTCGGCCAGATTCCCCTCGAAACGCTCGACTGGTGGATCGACAGCAAGAACCAGCGTCTCGTCGGCAACCCCGAACATGGCGGCCAGTGGATGGCCGAGATCTTCTGACCGGAACAGCGCAGGCAGCGAGCATTGCCTCGTATACCTCAACGCGGTATAATCGAAAAATGGCGATCCGGTCCTTCTCGGATGGGCAAACCGAAGCGTTCTTTGTGACAGGACGCCCAAGCCCGAAAGTGGCCTGGGCGGCGGTGGCCGACGTGGCGAGACGGAAGCTGGATATGCTGCATTACGCCCACAAGCTGAGCGATCTGGCGTCTCCTCCGGGTAATCGGCTGGAGGCCCTACGGGGACCATGGAGGGGATGGCACAGCATACGGATCAACGACCAGTGGCGGGTCGTGTTCCGTTGGAGCGACAGCGGCCCAACTGAGGTGGCCATCCGCGACTATCATTAAGCGACAGGAAGAGCCTTATGTACGTCCTCAAGAGAATGCCTACGACGCCGGGTCAGATCCTCAGGGAGGAGTACTTGAAGCCGCTCAGGCTGACGCAGAAACACTTGGCCGATCATCTCGGTTGTGACGTCAAAGTGATCAATCGACTGGTGAATGGGAAGTCAGCGCTGACCGCTCGGATGGCCGTCAAGCTGGCGGCGGCCTTTAAGACCACCCCGGAGTTCTGGATGACCGCCCAGGAAGCGGTTGACCTCTGGCGCGCCCAGCACGAAGTCAAGCGGTTGCCGAGACCCCTGCTGGCCACCGCCTGAATGGGTCGGCGCGTCTACCGGGCCTTGGCCTTGTTCCACTCGGCGAGGAAGATGACTGGGATTTGCACCGGCCCGGCCGTTTTTGTACGCTATGGGGGAGGATGGGCCGGCATTTCCACCAAGCCTGGGGATTTCCGGACGGTTAACG
>JACQVT010000198.1 GCA_016209665.1 Planctomycetota bacterium
CGGTTTGATCGGACATCTGGCGGATGCCCTGCAGGCCCGGCTGGAACCATCCGCCGCGCTCGACCCAGTTACGCCGGACGGCTTCGCCGCGGCATGTCGGCAGCAGGCGGCCGAACGCGTCCAGCGGAACCCCAACCGGGCCGACTGTGCCCTGGATCTGGCGTTCTGTTATCTCCGCGAGGGACAGACATCCAAGGCTCGCGACGGTTTCCTCGCGGTGACGCGGCTGGAGCCCGGCAATCTGGTGGCCCGCCTGGCCGCCGCCTGCTGCCTGGAGCAACTGGGACTGCTGAACGAGGCGATCGACCAACTCATCGTGGCGGCGGACCTCGAGCCTTCCGACGCGGCCATCCAGTACGCGATCGGTTACTGCCGGGAACGGCAGGGCCGGCCCCACGACGCCGTCAATCACTACCAGCAGGCCATTCGGTTGTGTCCGCGGCTGCGCAACGCCCGCGAGCGGCTGGCCGCCATCCAGATCGTCCAGGGCGACCTCGAGGACGCCATCGAGCAGTACCAGGAGTTGCTGATCGAGGAGCCGGGCGACGTCGATCTGCACTTGACGCTGGCGAACCTGCTGCTGCGGGTCGAGGATTGCCTCGGGGCCATCGGCGAGTACGAGCGGGCCCTGACCATCGAGCCCGACAACTGGCAGGCCCGCAACGACCTGGTCGAGACGCTCGAACAGGCGGGGCTGATTCAGGAGGCGATCGACCAACTGCACCGCATGGCCAGCCAGCAGCCGGAGTTTCCCGACAACCACCTGCGGCTGGGCGACCTGTACGTCAAGCTGGGCCAGGACGACTCCGCTCTGCGCGAATACTTGCAGGCGGTGGAGATTCATCCGGAGTTTCTGGAAGCGAACGTCAAGATCGGCACGCAGTACCTGCGGGCGGGCAAGTATGCCGACGCGGCGTCCTGGTTCAGCCGGGCGATCGAGATCAACGACCGGCTGCTGACCGCCTACGTCGGCCTCAGCGTGTCCCAGCACGAGGCGGGCCGCGGGGACGAGGCCCTGTCGAGCCTGGACCTGGCGGCCAGCATCGAGCCGAACAGCACGCTGTTGTATTCCGAGATGGCCCGGTTGCAGCTCAAGAATGCCGTCCAGCACGAGGTGGAGCAGTATCTGGAAATCGGGCCGGGGGTCGACGTCGCCGCCCCCCCGGCGCCGCCGGTCGAGGACTTGATCGAGGCGCAGATTGAGCGGCACCGTCGGTTCGTGTCCGAACGGCCGAACCATCCCGACGCGCACTATCGGCTCGGGCTGCTGCTGCGACAGCGGGGGCTGCTCGATGAGGCCCTCGTGCATTTCCGCCGGGCCGTCGAGATCAATCCGTCCTACACAAAGGCCCTGGTCAAGCTGGGCCTGGCTCTGCACGAAGCCGGTCGGACCGATGAGGCCATCGACACGTTGGGGCGGGCGCTGGACCTGCATCCCGAGTACGTCGACCTGCACTACCGGCTGGGCGTGTTGTTCGCCGATCGGTTGCAGTTCGAGATGGCCGTCGAGCACTTCGAGCGGGCCGTCGCGGGCAACCCGGCGAACCTCGAGTGGCGGGAGAACCTGGCCGTGGCCCTCGAGAACCTCGGCCTGATCGATCGGGCCCGGGCGATGTGTCACCGTATCTGCGAGGCCGCTCCCCAGAGTCCCGAGGCCGACCGGGCTCAAGAGGCGATCAACCGATATTGATCGCGGATGAACGTGTGAATGTATGAACGGAGAGGCCGTTACTTGGGCTTGGTCGTCTCGCTCGTTCATACGTTCATACGTTCATACGTTCACACGTCTTCCTCATTCCGCCATCGCCCGGCGTTTTTCCGGGTTGTGGAAGTACAGGAAGCGCACAATTCCCTCGAAGCCGTGGCAACTGCTGCACAGGTTCGGGGCGACGTAGGGCGCGACCATCGGCATCATCGCCCGCAACTGATCATGGGTGACTTTGCGCGGGTCGATGGCCGGGAAGCCGGGGCCCGGCGGCCGACCGTGCGGCATGTGGCAGGTGATGCACGCAATCCGTCCGGATCGGCCGATCTCGCCGTCGTCGTTCACCAGCGGCAAGAAACCCGGATCGCCCGGTTCGGCCACGTTCTGGAGCGGGGTGATGTGGTTCGGGAAGTACACCGGGGTTGCCCCGCCCTGGGTGCTGTGGCAGGCCTCGCAGGCCTTGATCTCGACCGTCCGGGCCGACGGCGTGCCGGCGGGTCTGCCCCCTCCATCGGACATGTGCACGGAGTGACAGGGCCCGCACTGGAACATCCGGCCGCTGATGGTTCCCGGCTGGCTGGCGGCCAGGGCCTGCATC
>JACQVT010000199.1 GCA_016209665.1 Planctomycetota bacterium
CGAACATCACCTTGCGGGCGAAGAAGTAGTCGAACTCCATGCCCAGGTTGATGTACCGGTTCGGCTTCTGCTCGCGGGGCAGGACGATGTTCAGCCCCACGCTCTTGCCGCCGGCCTCGTAAGCTCCCCGGTTGGCGGCCTCCATGATGCCCGGGCCGCCCCCGGTGATGATGGCAATCCCCTTGACGGCCAGGTCGTGAGCCAGTTGCATCGCCTGATGATAGGCCGGCGCATCACGGGGGGTGCGGGCCGAGCCGTAGACCACCACCCCCGGCCCGACCCGGCTCATCATGTCAAAGCCTTCCACGAACTCCGCCATGATCCGGAAAACCCGCCAGGTTTCCTCGGCGCCGGCGTGCTGGAGATGCGGTACCCGCGGTGCAGTGGTCATGGGCGGTATCCTCGTTGACTCGCACCCCGATTGTAATCCGACTGAACGCTTCTCACCAGCACCGGTTGCTGGACCAGCACGCTTACCGACCCGCGACCCTTTCCGAACCGCGGCCGTCGGGAGCGGACGCGCCCAGTACCGGCTCGGCCTCCTGAATTCACCGGCGGTTTCCGCTACCATGCCCGCCATGCTGTCGCCGCCGTCCGCCCGTTGGCTCGTCTATGTGCTGTTCCTGCTGTCCGGGGGCACCGGGCTGGTCTACGAGGTGGTCTGGAGCCGCCAACTGGTGTTCCTGCTCGGCGGCACGACCTATGCCATCACGACGGTCCTGGTGGCGTTCATGTCCGGGCTGGCGCTGGGCAGTTGGCTGTCGGGCCGACTCGGTTCCCGCGTGCGTCGGCCGGGCCGGGGCTATGGCCTGCTCGAGATCGCCGTCGGGCTGTACGCCCTGGCGGTGCCGGTGCTCCTGCGGTTGGCCGACCCGTTGTACCGGGCGATCTATCAGGCGGTTTCGGCACCGGGCTCGCAGACCCCGATGGTGATTCTGACCGCCGCGCGGTTCTGCGTGGGAGCGTTGGTCCTGCTGCTGCCCGCCACCTGCATGGGGGCGACGCTGCCGATGCTCGTGCGTTATGTTGTCCGCGACGCCGGCCGTCTGGGCCGCTCGACCGGGCTGCTGTACGGCATCAACACCTGCGGAGCCATGATCGGCACCCTGCTCGCCGGCTTCGTGCTGATCCCGCGTCTCGGGCTGACGAGAACCACGTGGTCGACGGCAGCCGTGAACGTCGGCATCGGGTTGCTCGCCCTGCGCTTCCTGCGGGCGGAGGCGGTCAGGCCGGTGTCGGATCAAGCCGCGGTCCCGGCAAAACCCACCAAGCAGGCGCGCCCATCCGCCGCCCCCATCCCGGCGGTCACGTCGACCAAGGACTTGCGACAGACGGTGCTGGTCGTCGCCGGCCTGTCAGGGCTCGCGGCGATGGTCTACCAGATCGCCTGGACGCGGGCCCTGATCATGTCGCTCGGTTCCAGCACCTACGCCTTCACCTGCATCCTGGCCGCGTTCATCCTGGGCCTGGGCGTGGGGAGTCTGGCGGTCGCGGGGTGGGTCGACCGCTGGTCGCGGCCCGTCCTGCTGCTGGCGGCGATGGAACTGGGCATCGGCCTGGCGGCGATCTTCATCGTGCCGCTGCACGGCCAGATGCCGGCCATGGTGCACGACCTGGTCGTCCGCCGGCATCAGAACTACGCCTCGCTGCTGGTGGCCGAGTTCGTCCTGGTGATCGCGATCACGTTCGTGCCCACGTTCCTGATGGGGGCGGCGTTTCCGCTGATCGTGCGCATCGCGGGGGCGACCGGCCGCGACGCCGGCGCCACGGTAGGGCAGGTCTACTCGGTCAACACCGTCGGGACGATCGTCGGCTCGTTTCTGGCCGGGTTCGTGCTCATCCGCGGCGACGTGCTGGGCATCCAGAACTCGATCGTGGCGGCGGCGCTGTTGAACGCCTGCGCCGCCGCGTGGCTGCTGACCAAGTCGGGCCCCGCGGGCCGGCTCATGCCCGTCCATGCGGCGGCGGGGGGGTTCGGCGTGATCGCGGTGCTCGCCGTGGGCGTGCTGACCGGCCCCTGGCCGCGAGACCTGCTGACCAGCGGACCGTTCATCTTCCGCGGCGACCGCGAGCCGGCCGGCCGACAGATCGAGTACTTCTTCGAGGACGTCGACGCCACCGTGTCCGTCGAGCGGATCGGCGGGCCCCAGGGCAGCCTGACCCTGTGCGTCAACGGCAAACCCGACGCCTCCAACGTGGAAGACCTCCGCACGCAGTTGCTGGTCGGCCACCTGCCGGCCTTGTTCGATCGCGTCGGCGCCAAGGCGTGTATCATCGGCCTCGGCTCGGGCATGACGCTGGCGGCGGTCGCCCGGTATCCGTCGTATCAGCAGATCGACTGCGTCGAGATCAGCGAGGGCGTCATCGGGGCCGCGGAGACGTTCAAGCACGACACCTACGACATCCTGCACAGCGACCCTCGCGTGCGGCTGATTCGCGCGGACGGACGGAACCACCTGCTGCTGACCGACGAGACCTATGACCTGATCGTCTCCGAGCCGTCCAACCCCTGGCTGGCCGGCATCTCGAACTTGTTCACCCGCGAGTTCTTCGACCTGTGCCGGCAGCGCCTCGCGCCCCACGGCGTGCTGGCCGTCTGGTTGCAGAGCTACTCGACGTCCCAGGCCAACTTCCGCATGGTCCTCCGCACGCTGATGGACGTGTTCGACTCGGCCTCGGTCTGGGAGGCCGGCCTGCCCGATTACTGCCTGATTGCCGGCCCGCGTCTGGCCGACGTGCCGCTGGCCGACCTGGTCGCACGGTTTGAGCAACCGGCGGTCCGGGGAGACCTGGCCCGCATTGCCCTGCGGGACATCGGGTCGGTTCTGGGTAACTACGTCACTGGGGGACCGCGGCTGCGGCAATGGGTCGAGGATGCCCCCGTGCACACCGACGACAACGCGCTCCTGGAGTTCCGGGCTCCGTGGGACCTATACAGCCAGTCGCACCTGCAGATCGCCGAGGCGTTGCTCGACTTGCAGGGTTCGCCGCTGGGTGGCCTGGTGCGCGACGACACCGACGCGGCGACGGCGGCGGCGCGGGCCCGGACCGACGCCTGCGTTGCCGCCCGGCGCCTGCGGGTCCGCGGCATGAGGCAGTGGGAAGAGGAGCAGCACGCCGCCAGCGTCCACACCCTCGTCGAGGCCTACCGGGCCGACCCCGGTGATTTCCTGGTCTACCAGTTGCTGATGGAGCACGTCGGCGAGCTGGAGGAATGGTCGCGGGACGAACCGGCCTTGCGAGAACTGGTCGATGAGATCGAGCAGTTGCCCCCGCCCGAGATCACGCTGCCTTCGATGATGGGCACACCATCCGGACCAGCCCCGCCGGCGGCACCTGCACCGCGTGCACGTACTCCGGCGTCATGACGCCCGTTGGCGGTACAGGGACGGGTCGACCATCTCCAGCATCTTGTCGGTCTGCATCTCGCCGCCGAGGAACTCGTCGAGGGTGCTCAGCCACGGCCTGGGGTCGCCGAGCAGCTCGTTGTAGTTGACGTACAGCACCTTGAAGCAGGGGCTGGACTTCAGGTACTGGTCCACCTGCTGAATCTGCTGGCGGAACATGTTCATGACCTGGTCGTCGCGAAGGCCCTGGCTGGACTTGCCCTTCCGCTCCAGCATCACGTTCTGGGACTTGACGACCTCCTCGAGCCGGCGCCGCATGAAGATCACCCGGTACCCGCGGTCCTTGGGCAGATCGAGCAGCAGCAGGTGCACCATCTTGACGACCTTGCCGCCGGCCTGGGCCAGCCAGGAGGGGTCCTGCTTGGTCCTCTTGACCGCCTCGAATTCGTAGTAGCCCCTGGGGTTGTCCTCGTCGGGTTTGCGGGTGTTGTCGATGAGGGCCGGAATGCCCCCGGCATCGATCATGCGCATCATCATCGATGTTCCCGACCGCGGCAGACCCGACACGATCGCGACGAAGTTCCTGTCCATCGGTTCGGCATCCTCCTGTGCGTGGGCCATTGTAGCCCGGATCATTCATTTGAACAGTCCGCGAGGCACCGCCGACGGGCGGCCCCCCTCCTCTGGAGGTGGGGGAGACGATGATTCTGCTGCGTTCGTTCATCGACTTCCCACCGGCGAGGACGTGGGGCACCCAAGAGGGCCGGCAGGCCGCTCATTCCGCCTTCCCACCGCGGCCGGACGGCGCCGCGGGCGAGGTCATGCCACATGTTGTTCACGCGGCGTTCCCCGCGGCGCACCGACCGCAGTGACCCATTAACGACACTCAGAAGGCCGTGCCCCGGCGCGCCGCGCGAGTCCGTTATCGGGACGGGAGTTTGACGGGCCACTTGTCATCCCGTACCATTCCGTGTATGAGTCGTCTCCTGCTCGTTTCCAATCGCTTGCCGGTCACGGTGAGGCTGGAGCGGGGGCGCGTGACGGTCAAGCCCAGCGCCGGCGGACTGGCGACCGGCTTATGGGGCCCCCACCAGCGGGGCGAGGGCCTGTGGTTCGGCTGGCCCGGCGATGTGTCGGAACTCGAGCCCGAGCAGCGGGCCACCGTCGAGCGGCGCCTGGCCGAGCTGCGGACGATCCCCGTCTATCTTTCCCAGGACGAACACCGCCGGTATTACGAAGGCTTCTCCAACGGCGTCGTCTGGCCGTTGTGTCACTACCAGATCGACAAGGTCAGCATCGACTCCGAAGACTTCGGCGTGTACCGGGACGTCAACCGGCGGATGGCCGAGGCGGTCGCGGCGACCTACCGGCCGGACGACCTGATCTGGGTCCACGACTACCACCTGATGTTGCTCCCGGAGATGTTGCGGGACCGGATGCCCGACGCTCGGATCGGCTTCTTCCTGCACATTCCCTTCCCATCCTCCGAGGTGTTCCGCATCCTGCCGTGGCGGGAGGAAATCTTGAGAGGTCTGCTGGGAGCGGACCTCATCGGCTTCCACACCCACACCTACATGCGGCATTTCGCCAGCGCGGTGCTGCGTCTGCTCGGGATCGAGACCAGCGTCGACTGCCTCGAATGCGCCGGGCGCAAGGTCCGGCTCGGCTCGTTTCCCATGGGTGTCGACGCGAGCCACTTTGCCGACCTCGGTGACAGTCCCCAGGTGCTCAACGCGGCCGACTCCATCCGCGCCGAGTCGGCCCCCCGGCGAATCTTCGTGGCCATCGATCGGCTGGACTACACCAAGGGCATCCCGCGGCGACTCCTGGCGTTCGAGCGGTTCCTCGAACGCAACCCCACGCTGCGGGACAAGGTCCGACTGGTCCAGGTGGCGGTCCCCAGCCGTGACAACATCGGCTCGTACCAGACCCTCCGCCGACGGGTGGAGGAACTGCTGGGCCGCGTCAACAGCCGGTTTGCCACGCCCTCGGCGGTTCCCATCCATTCGATGTACCGGTCACTCAGCCGCGAAGAGGTCGTGGCCCTGTACCG
>JACQVT010000182.1 GCA_016209665.1 Planctomycetota bacterium
ACCCCGAGCCCCGAACCCCGTTACTCGAGGTATCCCAGGTCGGACAGGCGGCGGGTGAGGGCCGCCTTCTCTTCCTCGGAGTAGACCTCAGCGTGCTCGGCGACCTGGACCTTCTGGGGCGGCTCGTACTCGACGCCGAGCTTGGCGCTGAACAGGTCTTGGAGCACCCGGCCCTCCATGTCGGCGGGGACGCGCAGACCGATGGCCGCCAGCAGCGTCGGGGCGATGTCGGCGATCTGGGCGTGGATCATGCCCCCCGGTTTCACGTTGGGGCCGTTGGCGATCAGGATGCCCTCGACGCGGTGCGTGCCCTCCATCCGTCGCCGGGAGGACCAGCGGACGGGGGCGGACCCGCGAATGCGGCGAACGACGGCCAGGCCGGGATGCGGCACCAGCAGCAGATCGGGCAGCCAGGGCTGATCGTCGCGCGAGCAGTCGTAGAGTTCCTCGGCCTTGTGGACCTCGGGGAAGACTTGGATCAACTCGCCGTCGGGGTTACGGGCCGTCACCTGGAGGAACCGGTCCCGCAGGTCGTCGCGGACCCTTTCATAGTCGACCGGCTCGATGATGCCGCCGGGTTGCCGACCCTTGAGGCTCAGATACAAGAAGCCGTACATGCCGGCATGGACGATGCAGGCCCGGGTGCTGGGCCAGTCGATGTCGATTTCGTGCTCGATGCCGATGTTGGCATCGAACCGCTTGGGGGTGCGGCCAAGCATGCGGGCGACGGTTCGTTCGGCCCGGCGGCGGGCCTGACCGAGCCGGCTGCGGAGCCGCAGGTAGCCCCACTCTTCGAGCAGGGCGTTGGGCTGGGCCTTGCCGTCGAGGCTGCCGTGGCCGTGGTCGGACATGATGATCAGCAATGCTTCCTGCTCGGCGGCGTAGCGGGCCAGGTCGCCGATCGTCTTGTCGAGTTCCTCGAAGCAGTGGGCGGCGATGGCGGCCCGGCGCGGGTAGCGGTGCGAGGTCTTGGGGTCGAGGTACTTCCAGGCCTTGTGCTGGATGTTGTCGACCAGCTTGAAGAGCACCATCAGCACGTCCCAGCCGTAGCGCTGCCCGCAGAACGTGGCGAGTTCGTAGCCCTGGGCGAAGCTCCGCTCGATGTGGTGTACGTTGCGCTGGAAGAGGTCGTCGCCGCCGAAGAGCTTGCGCTGCCAGTCGGAGCGGTAGTTGTAGTCGGGCCAGCGGCGAAGGATGTCCGGCTTGAGTTCGGGCGGCCAGGTGAACTCGGTGTCGACGCTGGGGGTCTCGAAGCCCGAGATCATGAAGCCGTTGACCTTCCGCGGCGGGTAGGTCATGGGCACGTTGATCGATCCGACATGGAAGCCCTTGTCGCTGAGGACTTCCCAGATGGTCTTCTCGCGGATCTCATAGGTGCTGTTGAACGACAACTGGTTGGTGCGGACGTCGTACTTCTCGAAGTCGACGATGCCATGTCGGCCGGGGCCCTTGCCGGTCATGAAGGTGGTCCAGGCGGCGGGGGTGATCGGCGGCTTGGTGGAATCGAGGATGCCCGAAGTGCCGGTCTCGATGAGCCGCTGGAGGTTAGGCATGCGGCCCTGGGCCATCAGCGGGTTGAGGATGTCGAACGTGGCCCCGTCCAGGCCCACGACGAGAACGCGCTGGGCGAGCGGGGTCGTCTCCCGGCGCGGGTGGGCGGCTACGGCCGACGCCGGTGACGCGGGAGCCGGGCTGGCGAACGTCGTGCGTAGTGCCGGATTGAATCCCGTCCTGGCTGTTGATTCCATGGAATCCACCTTCCGCGCGGGCGATCGAATCGGTCAGCTCCCATGTAGCCGGGGCCTTCCTTGTTCCGGACGGCGTGGAACCGCGCCCGATCCCGTCGCCCGGCCGGCCGGATGCCGCAGGGGTTATCCCGGCCGGTGCCTACTATATCGAATCCCTTGCCGGTTGGGAAACCTGTGCAGCCCTCGCCAGGTGTGGTAGGCGACGCTGCCGAGCACCACCACCTGGGAAAGCCCGCCGGAGGGAGTCGGCTCCCTGACGTCCTGCCGTCAATGCTCCGCGTTGCCGGCGAGGGCGACCGCGGCGCCGAGGTTGCGCGGGTCGTCGGTTTCCAGGTTGAGGGTGCGGGTGAAAGGGCCGGGCTGCTCGGGGGCGGTGAGTTCGCACTGGAGGATGATCAGGCCGCCGGGGGCGATGTCGGTGGCGTAGCCCGGCTTGACGGTGACGCCCTCGGCCGGGC
>JACQVT010000184.1 GCA_016209665.1 Planctomycetota bacterium
GTTGACGCAACACGATCAGATCTCCTCATTGCTCACGCCGGCACCGCCAGGGCCCGCGGGCCCAGTGTCACCGCGCTCAACGAGTCTCGCGGATGCGCGGCCAAGTAGTCGCGGAGGTCCTTGACCGTCACCGCCGTGATCTCTGCCAGCCGCTCCTCGGTGGGGATGATTCGCCCGTAGTAGAACAGGTCCTCGGCGGCCTCGACCGCCCGGGCCCGCGTCACGTCGCCGCGGGTGCGCAGCCGCGTCACGATGCCCGCGATCGCCCGGTCCACCTCGGCCTGAGTGACGTCCTCAGCCACGCGGGCGATCTCCCGCAGCAGGGTCGAGTACGTGCGGTCCAGGTTCTCCGTGGTCGTCGACGCTCCGACGTGAACCATTCCGCCGGTGCGCGGATGGTCGTCCCAGGCTCCCACCCAGTACGCCAGCCCCTGCCTCTCGCGGACCTCGGTGAACAGCCGGCCGCTCATGCCGCCGGCGAGCACGCCGATCACCACCTTCTCGACGGCATGATCGTCATCGGTCGCGGACGCCCCGGGGAAGCACAGGGCGATCTGCTCCTGCTCGACCTCCTTGTCGTGGTGGCGGTAGGCCGGAGTGAACTCGATGGCAAACCGGGCCAGATCGTTATCGCCGGCCCCGGCCGATGCGGCCGGGCCCCATCCGCCGAACGCGGCCTCGAGCCCGTCCGCCACGGCTTCCGCGTCGACGTCGCCCGCGACCACCACGTGCATCCGCGCCGGCGAGAAGAACCGCCGCCAATGCTCGACGATCTGCTCGCGGCCGATCCGGCCCAGCGTCTCTGCCTCGCCCAGCGGATGCCGGCCCAGCGGCTGGCCGTAGGCCTGGCGGTATAGGAACTTCTTGGCCAGCTCGCCCGGATTGTCGTCCAGGGCCGCCAGCGACTGATTGGCCAGTTCCAGCGCCACCTCGCACGCATCGTCGGGGAAGCTGGGCGTGCGGATCATCTCCGCGTGAAGGTCGATGGTCTGATCAAGGAATTCGGGCAGACACAGGCTGGAAAAGCCGATGGTCTCGCGGCCGGCGAACGAGGCGTGCGTCGCCCCGATCTCATCGAAGGCATCGTTCAGGGCGCGGCCGTCGCGACGCTCCGTGCCCTTGCTGAGGGTCTCCTCGACCAGGTAGGCGACACCCAGGCACCGCTCGTCCTCGAACGCATAGCCCGCGAAGACTCGAATCTCCAGCGACACCACCGGCCGGCCGGGCAGCCGCAGGACCGCCAGTTCGGCCCCGCACGCCAGTCGTCGATGCTCCGCAAGCACGTCCTGCATCTCACTCTTCCACCCGGCTCCCCAGCATCGCCGACAGTTCCGCCAGCCTCCTGGCGAGCAGGCGTTCGTCCGCCGCCTCCACGTTCAGCCGCAGCAGCCGCGGCTCGGTGTTGGACGGCCGCACGTTGAACCACCAATCGTGGTACTGCACCGTCACCCCGTCGAGGTAGTCGATCTCGCCGTCGCTGTGCTGGGCCGCCAGCCACTTGAGCGTTCCGTGGGTGTCGTCGTTGAGGAAGTTGATCTCGCCCGAGCCGGCATACCGCCGCAGCGGCGCCACCAGCTCGCCGATCGGCTTGCCCGTCGCGGCCAGGAGGTTCAGGACCTCGGCGAAGGCGATCATGCCCGAGTCACAGTAGAAATTGTCGCGGAAGTAGTATTGCCCGCTCACCTCGCCCGCGAAGATCCCCTTCG
Organism: Planctomycetota bacterium; assembly: GCA_016209665.1. Lineage (GTDB taxonomy): Bacteria > Planctomycetota > Phycisphaerae > UBA1845 > PWPN01 > JACQVT01. The sequence goes on from JACQVT010000184.1 coordinate 1,707, forward strand.
TGTCGGCCAGCATTTTCTTGATGAACGCATGGCCGCACCGCTCGCGCCGCGGCACGCCGCCCGCGTCGCGGACCTCCTCGGCCACCGCCCGCGACGAGCGCAGGTCATACACCACCACCGAGCCGGCCGAGCGGCCCAGGAAAGTCCGGGCCAGCAGGGCGGTGATGAGGTCCGCCGGGATCGTCCGGCCTTTCTCGTCGACCGTGATGAGCCGGTCGGCGTCGCCGTCGAAACACACGCCCAGGTCGGCCTTCGATCGGCCCATGCGGTCCTTCAGTTGGGCGAGGTTCGCCTCGACCAGTGGATTGGGCTCGTGGATGAACTCCCCGTTGTGCTCGAAGTTCAGTCGGACGATGTCCAGCCACTCGACGTCGCCGAACAACAGCGGCACCCACCGGCCGGCCATCCCGTTGCTGGCGTCGACCACCACCTTCAGCGGCCGCTCCGCGTTGAAGCAGCCTCCGCCGGCATTGAAGAAGCCACGCACGAAGTCGCGGTAGGCCTCGCTGAGGTCCTCCTGCCGCAGGTCCGCCAACTGCCCGCTCTGATGTCGCAGCGTGTTCTGGGCGATCTTGCAGATCTGCAGCAGGCCCGTATCGCTGCTGATCGGCTTGGCTTTCTGCCCGCAGATCTTAAAGCCGTTGTAGTTCGGCGGGTTGTGGCTGGCAGTCACCTGCACGCCGCCGCAGCAGGTCACGCGATTCACGGCGAAGTACAGTTGCGGCGTGTCGATCAGCCCGATGTCGACCACCGGCGATCCGCCCGCCCGCAGCCCCTCGATCAGGGCCTCGGCGAGGGCCACGCTGCTCCGCCGCATGTCCCGCCCCACCACCACCGTCGACTTGGCCCGCTCGCTGCGGTCGTACCCGCGAAGCTGCGACCGAAGGAACTGGGCCGTCGCCAGCCCGACCCGCCACGCCACGTCCGCGTCGAGCGGATCGGGGTACGTGCCCCGCAGATCGTAGGCGCCGAACAGCGACTCGATCTTGTCCCCGTCGGCCCGGCCCGTCTCCGCCCGTCGCTCGCCGCCGGCGGCCGCCGCCCGCTTCTCGTCGTCGTTGAACTGGCACCCCTTGCACTTGGGGAAGTTGCTGCGACGCCGACCGAGGCACACCGCGTCGGAGATCTTCAGCCGCTCCTCGCCGGGGCAGTAGCGATAGTAGGAATCGACTCTCTGGACCACGTCGTCCACGACCAGGCACCTCACGCTTCCCGACAAATCCGCAATATCCTACCCCAAACAGACTTGCCGGTCATGGGGCCCGCCGGCCGCTGCCGGACCTGTCTTGCCACCGCCAAGTGAGGGTAGAATCGCCACGACGGAATCCGATGTCCATGCCCAACAATGGGCGAGGAGGATCCCGTGAACCAATGTCATCAGGTCTGGGGCTGGCTGTTGGTGTCGATGGTGCTTGGGCCCGTCAACGCCGACGAACCGACAGGGCGGCCGGGGTTGCCCGGCCGGCAGGTCAAAGTGGCGGCGATCGCCATCGGCTCCGCAGCCGCGAGCAGATCAACCAGGCCCGCAAGGAAGACCGGCGGATATGAGAGCAGGGCTTGGGGCTTGGCCCGGCGGCACGACCGCCCGCCCGGGCAAACAAACGGCGCCGAGTCATGAGGACCCGGCGCCGCAAGGGTTCATCCGCACTGGCCTGGCGGGTTTTGCAGCGATGGTCCCCAGGGGACAGAGCCTCCGCTGGATCGGAAGTCTACTCCGTGTCAGAAGGAAGGCGGGCACGGATGCTCGCCCCCCGATAGAGCCCCACTGGACCGGTGGTCTACTCGGTGGGTCGCTCCCGCGGTCGGCGACGGTCCGGCTGCGGCGACTGGTCGTCGCCGCTGTCGTCGTTCGAATCGTTGCCCGACTCCGGCACCTCGATGCCGGGAAACCCGCCACCCTCGCCGCCGCCGCCCAGGCCGCCCATCATGATCATGGGCAGCAACTGCTGGCGGACCATCTCGGCCGCCGACGAGATCAGCTCCGCCGGGATCAGCAGCGTCATCTCCTGCGACGTCTTGTCGACGTTGACCGTCGTGAACGCCAGCGGGGCCGAATTCTGCAGCGTCAGCCTCACCGGCAACGGTTTATCGATCTTGGTGGCCACCGCATCGATGACGCCCAGCAGGTGCTCGAGGTTGAGGTAGGCCTCGACCACGCGGGCTCCGCCCCGCGGCAGCCGCGTGGCAATCTTCGTCAAGTCCTTGTTCTTGGCCAGCGGGGCCTGGTTTCCCTTGACCACGGCCAGCACGTCGGCGAATCGCTTCTCTCCGCCGCCAAACGTGATGACGACGTGCTTCTCACCCACCGAGGCCACGCGGATCACGATGCCTTCCTCGCCCAGGACGGCCTTGATCTTGGTGATGTCCTCCGGCGTGGCTTCGGTGAACTTGTCGAGTTCGACGACCATCTGATCGACGGTGGCCCCTTCCACCTGACCGGCGTCCTCTTTCCAGACGAACGCCGACAGGGTCTGCTCGAGCTTCTGCTCGTCCATGCCATCGGCCTTGGCCACGCCGCCGATGATCTTCTTGATCTCGTCGAAGCCCTTGTGCAGTTGCTCGCGCCAGGCCTTGCTGTCGTTCACTTCGGCCACGATGGTCACGCCGATCACGCCGGCCTGCCCGGCGTCCTCGGCAGTGGCCAGGTTGGAGATGCTGACCGCGCATCGCTTGGCGGAGCCCAGGAGGTCCATATACAGGTCGATCAGCGGTTTGAGCCCCTCGGGGTTCAAGGGCGAACCCGGATCGCGGTCCAGCTTGCTGACTTGGGCCGCCATCCGTTCCATGGCCTGCCGCATTTGTTGCAGTACCTCGGCGTTGGCCCCCAACACCGCCCCCGCGGCCAGGACGGCCGATTCGTCCGGCAGGCCGGCCAGCAGCGGCCCCCGGCCCGACGCCATCGCCGCAATCATCTTGGCGGCGTCGCTGTCCTCCTTGACCCGGCTGTAGCCGCTCAGCGTCAGGCCCACCTTCGGCTCGAGCGACAGTCCGCCGCTGATCTCCTGGCCTTGCTCGAGGAACTTGTTGAACTGCATCCCCACCCCCAACGATTGCTCGTCGGCCGGTTCGGTATCGGACCGTCCCCTGCGTCCGGCGGCGGTGAGATTGTTGAACAGCTCGCCCACGCCCTCCGTGATCTGCTTCCGCAGATCCTCCGACAGGCCGCGGAAGCTGACCCACAGGAACACGTCCTGCCGGGCATACGCTTTGACGCGGTCGGGCGCCATCGACTTGATGACGCCCTCGCCCCTGGCCTTGGTCGCCAGGGTCAGCGCCCCGCGGGCATCCTCGGCGTCGGGCCCGGGGGCCTTGGCGATCAGCACGTAGTCGTTCTTGATCGCCGCCACGGACGACGCCCCGCCCAGTTGCACCTTGTAGGCCCCCTCCGGGGTCTCTTCGCCGCCCAGCGACGTGAGGAGGGCCTTGGGGTTGGTGGCCGCGATGTAGATCACCAGCCGGTCGGGGATCTGATCGAGCGTCTTGACGTCGCTGCAGTTCAGCAGCACCAGAGCCATGCCCCCGTTGTCGTTCAAGCCCTCGCTGAGCTGGAGCGACGTCTTCACCCACTCCAGCGGCGCCGGGAACATCCCCTCGGGCCCCAGGGGAAAGCCGAGCTGCGTGGAGATGGCCACGATGTCATTGTCCAGTTCCTTCAGGTTGCGGATCGTCAGGAAGCCGGTCGCGTCCTCGGGGATCACCTTGA
>JACQVT010000186.1 GCA_016209665.1 Planctomycetota bacterium
CCGGAGAGCTGAACTACCGCGAGATAGCCGAGCTGCTCGGCTGCCCGGTGGGCACAGTGATGTCGCGCATGGCCAGGGCCCGGCGGGCGCTGCGTGAGCAGTTGGCGGGGTATGCGGCGTCGCGAGGTCTCCTGAAGGAGGGGCGGCCATGACGTGCCGGGAAACACGCGAGTACCTCTACGCCTTCCTCGACAGCGAACTGGATGCGGCGCTCAGCATTGAACTCCAGCGGCATCTGGAGCATTGTCCGCCTTGTGCGCAGCAGGCGGAACTGGAACGCGCGATACGGCGGCAACTCGGGTCGGCCCTCGAGTCGCAGGTGGCGGAGGCTTCGACCGAGGAAGCGGCTCTGCGACGCACGATCGACCGGGTCACGACCCAGCGCCGTTCGTTCGGGCTCCTCTCGCGCCGGGGCTACCTGATCACCAGCGCGGCCGCCGCGGTGGCGATCGCCGTCGGCGTTTTGTCCATCATGCGGCCGTGGGATGCAAGTGAGTCCGAACGCTGCTTCGCGGGTTTGCTCGTCGCGGACTTCGAGCATTTTCAACAGGAAGGACGCCCCCTCCAGATTGCCTCCGCCGAGCGCGGCGTGGTCTCGAGCTGGCTTCACGACAAGACGGCGCTGCCGGTGGCGCTGCCAATCGCAGGTTCGACAGATGTCAGGCTTCTGGGCGGGCGAAAGTGCACCCTCGAGGGCCAGCCCGCCGCCTTCGCGCTCTACGAAGTCGACGGCGTGCCGGTTTCACTCGTCGCCGTTTCCAGGGATGTCGCCCGGCTCATCCCCAAGAATCCCGCTACCGGCACGCATAAGCCGCATTTCGTCGACCACTGCCGAGGGCACACGGTGGTCGCCAGTATGCGCGGCCCGCTGGTGTACGCGGCGGTATCGACGCTGCCGGCGGAGCAATTGATCGGCCTGATGCCAGAAACGAACGCGGAGGTACCCGGCGGGGGCCACGGAACGAAGGTGGAAACGCACTGAAGAGGTGCGCTTGCGAATAACGGGAATCGCATGGATGCAACTCAAACCGGAGTACGAACCATGAAACGGATCCTTCGAGGTCTAGCGGTGATGGTGTTCGTGGGCCTCGCGGCCCTACAGATCGGCTGCAGCCGGGCAGCGAAGGAAAGCAGCGGAGATGCGACGAAGGTCGCATTGTGCGCCCAGTGCGGCCAGATCAAAGGGTCTCCCTCCTGCTGCCAGCCGGGACAGGCCGTCTGTGCCAAGTGCGGCTTGGTCGAAGGGTCTCCCGGCTGCTGCAAGATCACCAAGGGGGCCGCGGAGCCTGCATTCCTCTGCACCCAGTGCGGGTTTATCAAGGGGAGCCCCGAGTGCTGCAAGGCCGGCCAGCCGACCTGTGAGAAGTGCGGGCTGGTGAAGGGCTCGCCGGGCTGCTGCAAGATTCCGAAGAGTGGATGATTGTTGTTCCGGCACGATAGCCGGCTCTCAAGCGTCAATCCGTCGGAACTCAGGAGGGCCACGTGATGTGGCTGGTCCGCGGCGCTCTGAACAACCCGTATTTCATCGTGGTGATGGCCCTGGCGGTGGTCATCATCGGGGTGACGGCGGCCACGCGCATTCCGACGGACATTCTGCCGCTTTTCAAGACGCCGGCGGTCCAGGTCCTGACGTTCTACCCGGGGATGCCGGCCGAGATCATGGAGAGGGACATCACCAGCCGCCTGGAGCGATGGACCGGCCAGTCCAACGGCATCGCACGCCAGGAATCCAAGAGCATGATCGGGGTGTCGGTGGTCAAGGACTTCTTCCGCGACGACATCGACCCGAACACGGCCATGTCGCAGGTGACTTCGCTGGCGATGAGCGACCTGTTCTATCTGCCGCCCGGGACGATCCCGCCGATGGTGATGCCGTTCGACCCGACCGCGACCATCCCCTTGTGCCTGCTGACGGTCTTCAGCGACACGTATGACGAGAAAACGCTCTACGACATCGCCTACTTCGAGCTGCGGAACCGGCTTCAGGGCATCACCGGGGTCATCGCCCCGGCGGTGTACGGCGGGAAGCTGCGGCGCATCTTGACCTACGTGGACCGCGATCAGCTCCAGGCCCGCGGCCTCTCGCCGATGGACGTCGTCGAGGCCGTGCAGAACTACAACACCATGATCCCCACCGGCAGCGCCAAGTTCGGAGACATCGACTATCAGATCAACGCCAACGGCATGGTCGAGAAGGTCGAGGAGCTGAACGACATCCCGGTCAAGCTCGATGGCGAGGCCCCGGTGTTCGTCGGGGACGTCGCCCGGGCGAGAGACAGCAGTGCCATCCAGACCAACATCGTCCGGGTCAACGGGCGGCGGCAGGTCTACATCCCGATCTACCGCCAGCCCGGCGCCAACACCATCCAGATCGTGGAGGGTGTCAAGGGGATGCTGGGGCCGATTCAGGAGCGCCTTCCCAAGGGTGTGAACCTGGCCGTCACCTTCGACCAGTCGGTCTACGTGAAGGAATCGATTGCCAGCCTGGAGCATGAGGCCCTGATCGGCGGTGGGCTGGCCATCGCGATGATTCTCCTGTTTCTGGGCAGTATTCGATCCACCTTCATCATTGCCCTGGCAATCCCCATGTCCGTACTGGCGGCGTTCATCGGCCTGTATTTCACGGGCAACAGCTTGAACGTGATGACGCTCGGAGGGCTGGCCCTCGTCCTGGGACGACTGGTCGATGACGCCATCGTGGTGCTGGAGAACACGCACCGGCACCTCAACATGGGCAAGGCACCGGCCCAGGCCGCGCTCGAGGCCGCCGGCGAGGTCGCGATGCCGGTGCTGGTGGCGACCATCACCACCGCCGTCGTGTTCTTCCCGGTCGTGTTCCTCTACGGCATGGGCAAGTTTCTGTTCACCCCCCTGGCGCTGTCGGTGACCTTTGCGATCGCGGCTTCGTACCTGGTCTCCATGACGTTGGTGCCGATCTGCTGCGCCAAGTTCTTCCGAGCGCACCTGCCGGCGGTCGATCATCCGCAAGGCCCGCCCAGGACGCTGGCCGATCGCCTGACCGGACACCTGGTCCGCGGCGGTGGAGCCGTCGTTGCGTGGGCCCTGCGGCACCGGCTGATCGTCGTCGGCGCCACCGCGGCCGTCTTCGCCGGAGCCCTGTCCTTGTACCCGCTCATCGGCCGCGAGCTGTTTCCCGCCGTCGATGCCGGCCAGTTCACGGTGCGGGTTCGCGCGCCCTCCGGCACACGCATCGAGGAGACGGAGAAACTCATCGCTCGGATCGAGACCTCGATCCGGGACACGATCCCAAAGCGCGACCTGGCGATGTTGATCTCGAACACCGGGGTGTTGTTGGACTGGCCCGCCGCCTACACGCCCAACTCCGGGCCGATGGACGCTTTTGTCCTGGTCCAACTGACACACGAGCGAAGTCGCAGCGCCCAGGAATACGCCAACGCGCTTCGCGAGAAGCTGGGCGAAGGCTTTGCCGGCATCGAGTTCGCGTTCGAGACCGGCGGCATGATCACCGCCGCCCTGAATTTCGGTTTGCCGAGCCCGATCAACATCCAGGTGGAGGGCAACAAGCTCGAGGTCGCGGCCAAACTTGCCCAGCGGATCAAGACCATCTGCGAACGGGTCCCCGGCGCGGTGGACGTGCGGATCCAGCAGAAACTGGACTACCCGCAGATCGCCGTGGACGTCGATCGGACGCGGGCCGCCTATTGCGGGCTCACCCAGCAGGACGTGGTCAAGAACATCGTGACCGCGTTCAACAGCTCGATCAACTTCAGTCCGTCGTTCTGGATCGACCACAAGAATGGGAACCACTATTTCATCGGGGCCCAGTACCCCGAGGACCGCATCACGTCGATCAACACGCTGGAGCACATACCCATCACCGGGGCGCGGCCGGATTCCACGACGCTGCTCAAGAACATCGCCAGCTTCCGCCGCACGACCGCGCCGGCGGAGATCAACCACCTCAACATCAACCGCGTCACCGACATCTTCGTGAACGTCCAAGGCCGGGATATCGGGTTTGTCGCGGCGGAAATCGAGAAGGGCCTCGACGCCCTCCGCGCCGAGATGGCTCAGGAAGACGAGGCGGCCGTCAAGGCCGACCAACCCAAGCCGTGGGAAGGCTATCGCGTGGACATGCGGGGCGAGGTCGCCAGCATGAAGGAGTCCTTTGCCAGTCTGGGGTTCGGCCTGGCCCTGGCGAGCGTCCTGGTCTACCTGGTGATGGTGGCTCAGTTCCGCTCCTTCGTGGACCCGTTCATCGTGATGTTCGCCGTTCCGCTGGGCCTCGTCGGCGTCCTGGCGACACTGTTCCTGACCGGGACCACCATCAACATTCAGTCGTTCATGGGCGTCATCTTCATGGTCGGCATTGCCGTGTCGAACAGCGTACTTTTGGTGGAGTTCGCCAACCGATCGCGGGAGGAGAGGAGCCTCACGCGTTTCGAGGCGGCGTTGGAGGCCGTCAGGATACGCTTGCGTCCTATTCTTATGACTTCACTGGCGGCGATCCTCGGGTTGCTGCCGATGGCGATCGGGTTTGGCCGCGGTAGTGAAGCGAACATCCCGTTGGCCCGCGCGGTCGTGGGCG
>JACQVT010000008.1 GCA_016209665.1 Planctomycetota bacterium
AGGTAGCCCAGGGCCGCCATGTTGTTCAGCATGAAATCGAGCTGCTCGCGGAACGTGGCCAGCCGGCCGGGCGACTCGAACCGCTTGGCGATGAACGAGCGGACCTCGTTGAGCGTGCCGCTGCGGGTCAGCATGTAGATCAGCACGTTGTAGGGGATCATCGTGCGGCTGAACAGCTTGGCCGGCCCCGCCTTGATCAGCGTCTGGAGCTGGCCCTCCGTCCAATACTGCTCGTTCTTGCTGCGGGTGGGCTTCTTGCGCTCCAGGTCCTTCTTCGCCCGCAGGAGGCCGGGGTCCTTGGTGTTGGCGGGAATCTGGTCGTACTTCTTGCGCCATTTGACGAGGCGGACATCATCCTCGTGGGCCAGCACAAAGACGTGGCCTTTCTTGTCGAACTGAGGACGCCCGGCCCGGCCGAAGATCTGGTGGGCGATCGACGGAGCGACCAGCTTCTTCTCGCCGAACTTGCCCTTCATGAGCGTGCTGAGCACCACCGAGCGGGCGGGCAGATTGATGCCCGCGGCCAGCGTCTCGGTGCAGACCACGAACGGCACGAGCTTGCGGGCGAACAGCGTCTCGACGATCTCCTTGTGCTTGGGCAGCACGCCGGCGTGGTGCACGCCCACGCCGCGGATGAGCATCTGCTTGAGCTTGGGCCCGACCCCCTCGGCGAGGTCGTCCTTGTACTCCTCCAGGTGGCGGTCGATCTCGGTCTTGGCGGCGTGGGTGATGATGGGCAGGCCCTTGAGGCGCTCGGCCACGTCCCAGCACTCGTCGCGGTTGAAGCAAAAGACGAGAGCGGGCACGCGGCTCATCTCGTCGTTGACGCTGACCATGTCGGGGAGCACCTCGGTGATGAGCTTGTCGCCGACCCACGCGTGTTCCAAGGGCACGCGCCGCTCCTCGGACTGCACCAGCTTGAGGTCGCGGCCATATTCGACCCGCAGCCAGCGGGCGAAATCGTAGGGGTTGCCCACCGTGGCCGACAGCAGCAGCACCCGGACGTGGGCCGGCAGCAGGACCAGCGACAGTTCCCAGACGATCCCGCGCTCCAGGTCGTTGAAGTTGTGGAACTCATCGATCACGACGGCGGAAACGCCGGACATGTCGCAGAGCGCGGGATCGGGCGAGAGCAGGTGGTTGAGCAGGATTTCCGCAACCACCACGCGGACCAGGGCGTCGGGGTTGACCTTGCGGTTGCCGGTGATGAGGCCCACGTCGTCGCGGGCGAAGCCCCATTTCTCGGCGAGGTCCTGCAATTCGCGGAACTTCTGGTCGGTCAGGGCGATCAGGGGCGTCGTGTAGTACAGGCGCTGGCGGCTGTGCAGGGCCTCGAAGACCGCCGCCTCGGCGATGAGCGTCTTGCCCATGCCGGTCGGGGCACAGACCATGACCCCGCCCGGCGACTCGAACCACCCGAGCAACGCCTCCTCCTGGTAGCCGTACAGCTCGAACGGGATCGTTTCAAGGAACTTCGTACAGATCTCGTCGCGGGTCATGGGGGTAGTGTACCTCTGCCGGAGCAGCGGCGACAGAAGGCAGTCTGCCGAGGCGTTGACGTTCCGGCGGAGGCACAGTAGCATGGCGAACCTACCGTCGACGAGAGCGACGCGCGATTCCTGGGCCCTGATGATGTCTGTCACGTCGACCTATATCGCGGCAGCGAAGGCGGAGACAATGGCGCAACCGGCGCCTCCGGTCAGTGTGATCATCCCGGCATTCAACGAGGCGGCGGGCATTGCCCGGGTTCTAGAGGGCTTGTGCGCCGAACCGGCCCTTCGTGACGCGGAGATCATCGTGGTCGACGATGGGTCGGTGGATGACACGGCTACGGTCGTGGAAGGTTTCCCGCGGGTCCGGCTGATCCGTCACCGGGCGAACCGGGGGTACGGGGCGGCGATTCGATCCGGGGCCAGAGCGGCCGCCGGTGACTACCTGATCTGGTTTGATGCCGATGCCCAACACCGGGTGGAGGATCTGGTGCGGGTGACGGAGACGTTGCTCGAGGATCATCTGGACTATTGCATCGGCGTTCGGGGCGGCGGTTCGCACCAGGAGTCAAGCCGGCGACTTGGCAAATGGATCCTCAAACAGGCCGTGCGTTTTGCCGCCGGCCAGCCTGTACGGGACTTCAACTCCGGCCTGCGCGGCTTCCGACGGGAGGTGCTCCACCGCTACCTCCATCTGTTGCCGAAAGGATTCGGGGCATCGACCACGACGACGCTGCTGATGCTGGAGCGTGGCTATATGGGTGCGGAGGTGCCCATTACTGTCCGCGAGCGCCTCGGACAGAGTTCCGTCAGGCAGGTCCGAGACGGGCTGCGGACCCTCCTGCTGACGCTCCGGATCTTCCTCCTGTTCAAACCCCTGGCGTTCTTCGGCTCGATCGGTGCCTTCCTGATCGCGGTGGGCGGGGTGTATGGGCTGCACGAGGCGTTCGCGCAGCGGCTCGGCTTTCCGACCCTCGCCTCCGTGGTGATCCTCTTCGGCGTGCAGATGGCGGCGCTGGGCCTGATGTGCGACCAGATCAGCGCGATCCGCCGGGAGCGTTTCGATTAGGCATCCTCGCCATGCCCACTCTGCCACGTTGCCGCCTCTGCCAAAGTGAAGCCGTGGCACTCGTCCTGACGGTCCGCTCACACCGTATGCTTCGCTGCGCAGATTGCGGGTTCGTCCAGGTGGCCGACCGACCTTCGGACGCGGAACTGGTGGCGATCTACGGCGATGGCTACTTCGCACCGAGCAAGTACCGGGATGAGAGCACGCTCCGGGCCGAGTCGCAGCGCCGACTCGCGCTGCTCGGCCGATACGTCCAACCCGGCGAGGGCCGCCGAGTTCTGGACGCGGGCTGTGCCATCGGCGACTTCGTGTCGCACGCCAAGGCCGACTACGAGGTCTTCGGCGTCGACCTCTCGGCCCACGCGGTCGATGAGGCCCGCCGCCGAAACCCCGAGCTTGGGGATCGCCTCCGGGCCGGGAGGCTGGAGTCGCTTGAATTCCCCGACGTGGCGTTCGATGCCATCTGCCTTTGGGACGTCATCGAACATCTGTGGGATCCGGTGAGCGTCTGCCGCGCCCTGATGGACCGCCTTCGCCCGGGGGGCGTCCTCCTGCTTTCTACCCCGGCCGCGGATGCGCCGATCGCCCGCATCATGGGGCGGTTCTGGGCCTTCATGACACCGCCGGAGCACCTGAGTTTCTTCACCCGCCGAAGCCTCGACTTTCTGGCCCGCGACCTTCTGCGCGGGTCCCTCTTGTCGTGCCGGCGGATGGGGAAGCGGGCCAACGTCGGGTTCGTGCTGTACAAGATTCGCCGGATCGCCCCTTTTCTGATGCCCGAGGCGGTGGTACGTTCGTTTCGCTGGCCCGGGCTCGCCCGACTGGCCGTCTATGTGCCGACGGGCGACGTACAGTATGCTGTTGTGAAAAAGCCGCCTGTTTAAGTCCCGACGGTGGGAACGTGCGTTCGTTGGTCACGCACAGCTCCGGCCCGGGACGTGCTCGCGTCCGGGTGGTCGATGCACCACCCGCCAGAGGAGGAGACGCCGTGTGCGGCATCTTCGGTGCCATTGCCAGACCGGAGGCCCCCGTTTCAGCGGGGATGCTCCGGCACACCATCGATCGGCTGTTCGTTTTGTCCGAGTCCCGCGGCAAGGAGGCCGCCGGAGTCGCCGTTCTCTCGCCGGATCGGATCTGGGTCTACAAGGAAGCCATCCCGGCCTCGACCATGATCCGCCAGCCGGAGTACCGCGGCCTCTTCGAGCAGGCGTGCGGAAACGCGAAACGGTCCAACGGCGGACTGGGCAACCCCTTGGCCATCATCGGCCATTCCCGTTTGGTGACGACGGGAGGACAGAACAACCGGCTCAACAACCAACCGGTCGCCAACCGCGGCGCGATCGGCATCCACAACGGCATCATCGTCAACCATGAGGAACTCTGGCGGCAGTTTCCCACCCTGCATCGCAACGGCCAGGTGGATTCGGAGGTGATCGTCGGGCTCATCCGTCACTTCCACGCCCAGTCCGGATCGTTGACGCAGGCGGTCCGGGAGACCTTCCGGCGAATCCGCGGCGCGGCCTCGGTGGCGGTGCTCTTCGACGACCTGGACTACGTCGTCCTGGCCAGCAACAACGGCTCGCTGTACGTGGGCGGGGAGGCTTCGAGCGGACTGCGGGTCTTCGCCTCGGAACGATCGATCCTCGAGCGGCTGCTACGGCCGCGGCGGCTGCAGCGCCTGGCCGATCCCGGCAGCGTCGTGCAAGTCCGCCCGGGGCAAGGCATCCTGATCCGCGTCTCGGATCTGCGCCAGACCGTGTTCTCACTCGATGACGACACAGTGGAGGACGAGCCGATCGTGGCGATGCCCAGCGCCCGCCCCGTGATGGACGTGAGGCCCGCGCACCCGCCGCCCGACGGCAATGGCCGAAGCAGCGTGGCCGCTCCCGGCGTGTTCACCCCCGATCACCCGCCGCCGCGGGACGGCAGCGACCCGGAGGCGATCGCCGCCCTGCGATGCTGCCGCCGATGCATCCTGCCCGAGACCATGCCGTTCATCGCTTTCGACGACGAGGGGGTGTGCAACTATTGCCGCCACTGGCAACGAGTGGAGGTCCAGGGCCGGGACGCCCTCGAGGCGATCCTCGCGCCGTATCGGCGTGGCCCGGGCGTGCCCGACTGCCTGGTGGGCCTGAGCGGCGGCCGGGACAGCAGTTACGGCCTGCACTACATCAAGGCCGAGCTGAAGATGAACCCCATCGCCTACACCTACGATTGGGGCATGGTGACGGACCTCGCCCGGCGGAACATCTCCCGCCTGTGCGGACAGCTCGGCGTCGAACACATCCTGGTCTCGGCCAACATCGCCCATAAACGGCTCCACATCCGCAAGAACGTCGAGGCCTGGCTCAAGAAGCCCCACCTGGGCATGATCCCGCTGTTTATGGCCGGGGACAAGCAATACTTCTACCAGGCCAAGAAACTCCGCCGGCAGACGGGCATCGACCTCGTGCTCCTCTGCGAGAACATGCTGGAGCGGACCCATTTCAAGTCCGGCTTCGCGGGCACACCTCCTTTCCTGGGCGACCAGGACCACGTGTACACCCTGCCGTTGCTGAGCAAGCTGAAGATGGTCGGGTTCTACGGATGGCAGTATCTGTCCGATCCCGGGTATCTGAACCGATCCATCCCCGACACGCTGTTCGCCTACGCCTGCTACTACTTGATCAGCCGCGACTACCACAACCTCTACCGCTTCATCGGGTGGGACGAACAGACGATCGAGTCGACGCTCCGGGAGGAGTATGACTGGGAGACCTCGCCGGACACCCGTTCCACCTGGCGGATCGGTGACGGCACCGCCTCGTTCTACAACTACATCTACCACACGGTCGCGGGCTTCAGCGAGCACGACACGTTTCGCAGCAACCAGATCCGCCAGGGCGTGATCACGCGGGCCCAGGCGGTCGAATTCGTCCGCCGGGAGAACCGCCCGCGGTGGGAATCGATCAAGTGGTACTGCGACATCATCGGCGTCGACTTCGATGAGGCGATCCGCCGGATCAACGCCATCCCGAAGTCGTACCACAGAGCTTGAAATAGTCGTGATAGTCGCAGATTCGTAGTCGCGGAAAAAGGAAAATGGACTCGCGCTGCTTCCGATGCCAACCGGGGGCAGCCTGGCTGAAAGAGTGACGATCATGTCTGCCGACCAGTCTGCCTCCACTCCAATAACACCGGATACGATCTCCATCTCGACGGAGGAGAGCAGGCAGAGGTCATATTACGATTCCATCGCCCAATTGTACGATTCGCATTACGCCAATCGGCATGCGTTGGCGTATCGCTACTCGGTTTACGATCTGGGACTGCGTGGGCTGGGTTTTGCCGGCAAGAGTGCACTCGATGCGATGTGCGGTGGCGGAGAAGGGACGGGTTATCTGCTTCGGCGGGGAGCTCGCGTAACCGGTCTCGACATTTCGCCAAAGTGCTGCGAAGTCTACGCTCAACGCCATCCGGGTGTGCCGGTTGTGTGTTCGTCCGTGATCAAAACCGACTTCCCGGATTCCACGTTTGACTTCATCCTCACTGATTCGCTTCATCACCTTCCCCCGAGGCTGGATGAGGGGGTGGCGGAAATACACCGCATTCTCAAGCCGGGCGGGTACTTCTGTTGCTGGGAACCCAGCGCTGATTCATTGGTAAACATTCTGCGCAAGGCGTGGTACCGGCTGGATCCCCGTTTCTTCCAGGAGAATGAGCAGGCGATCCACCTCCCGAGCCTAATGAAGTCGCAAGCCGGCCGGTTTGAACTGGTACACGCAATCTACGGCGGAAACCTCGCGTACCTGTTGGTCAATTGTTCGATGGCCTTCCGGATTCCGACGCGGATCGTCAATATCTATGCTCCCACGATGATGTTCCTGGAAAGGCTGCTCGGACGTTTTCAGTCCAGCGCGCTCTCATTGTGGGTGCTTTGCCTGATGAGAAAGAAAGCCTCGCAAGACCGCACCTGTTGTTGAAACTCACGATCTGGTGAATATGGACGAGTCCTCACCCATACCTCAAGCAGCCAGTTGTGTGCCAGACCGGACTGCGACGGATGTGCCGGGGATGCCGTTCGGCTCCGCCGCACCTCTGCTCGAGAGTGAAGAAGGTCCACCCGGATTGCGAGGTCGCTTCGCCCGGGACGTCCTCTGGAACGTGGCCAGCCTGGGAATCCTGGGCACCGCGGGCATGGTCATGAATGCCTTGATCATGGCGGCCTATGGTTCTCAGGCCCTGGGGAGTTTCAACCAGGTCTTGGCGGTGTTTCTGATCGTGACGCAGTTCGCGGTGGGTGGCTTGCAGTTTTCCGCCCTCAACCATTGTTCACGTGCACGAGATGACCTGGGTCAATGCTCCCGCATCACGGCTTCCGCTCTGTGGTTGGTGGCCTTCGGGGGGGGGATCCTGTCTCTGGTTGTCTTCTCTATGCGAAACGTGGCGGCTGGCATTTTGGATAGCCCCAGCGTGAGCCAGGGACTGGCCATGGCCGCCCCCGGTATCCTGTTCTTCGCGCTTAACAAGGTCCTGCTGATGGTCCTGAACGGACTGCGGCACATGCGGGCCTTCGCGGTGTTCCAGTCATTGCGCTACGTGCTGCTGCTGACTTGCATGGTGAGCCTGGTCGTCTCGGCGACCCCCGCCATTTGGCTCCCGCTTTCGCTCACCGTTACCGAGTTAATCCTTCTCGCTGCTCAGCTCATCTATCTGGGGCGGTTCCTGGCCGTGCTCCAATTCCCTTTGTCCGCTGGTCTGCGTCCCTGGTTCGGCCGGCATTGCAGCTTTGGCCTTCGAGGCTTCTTCAGCGGCGCCCTGATCGAATTGAATACCCGAGTCGACGTCCTGATGCTGGGATTTTTCTTTGCTGATGCCATTGTAGGCATCTACAGCTTTGCGGCGGTATTCGCGGAAGGCTTCGGGCAACTCACAATCATCCTCAAGCAGAACCTCGATCCGCTCCTGGGGCGGGCGTTCGCGGAGGGCCGCCCCGATCGCATTCATGAAGCGGCCCAAAGCGTCCGCCGCAAGTTCTGGCCCATCATGGCAGGACTCGGACTGCTGATGATGGCCGGCTACCCCGTAGTCGTCTGGCTGTTCTCCCCCGGAGGCCAGACTTGGCAAAGCTGGCCGGTGCTGTGCATCCTGACGGTGGGGGTCATCGCGAGCGCCGGCTATCGGCCGATGGCGGGCGTGTTCATCCTAGCGGATCGACCGGGCGTCTACACGCTCCTCATCGCCACGTCAGGGTGCGTGAACGTCTTACTTAACCTCCTCCTTATCCCATCCGTGGGCATTTACGGAGCCGCCCTCGCGACGGCAGTGGCGGCGACTTTCGAATCAATCGCGATCATTCTTCTGGCAAGAGCGCTTCTCGGTCTGCGGTTGTAGCCCAGCGCTCGATGTTTGTCCGCTCGACCCAACAAGCGGCCATTTAGGGTGAACCGTATAACTCGCTCAGGCGCCACAAACGCGGGCCGCTGTTCGAGTTTCGGTTACGGCCGAAGGCCGCCTCGGCTGCCCAAGCGAGAGTCTGGGGTTACGCCGAAGCCTTGGCCCGCCAGGGGACATCACTGATTTCTGCTGCGCTCGCCCTCTTTTCGCGGCCGGCCGGGCTTTCCGGGGGTGAACGTCAGCCCCAGACGTTCGGCGGTGCGCTGGACCCACGGCGGCTCGCCCCAGGATCGACCGCGGTTAACGGTGGTCCGTAGCCGCTCCAGTTCCTCGGCACGTCAATAATCAGTGATGTCCCCTTTTTGCTCAGGCAGGTCCGGCTCGAATTCGGCGTAGCGCGGGATGGCGGCCAGCTCGCGGAGGGCCAGGTACGCGGCCTTCTGCTCCGCCTCCTTCTTGGAGGGGCCCCAGGCGCTCGAGTACCGCTTGCCCTGGATGACCACGCTGATCTCGAAACACTTGCTGTGGTCGGGGCCCTTCTCGTCGAGCAGGTCGTACATCGGCGTCGCGGAGAGCGCCTGTTGAGCGTACTGCTGAAGCTGGGACTTGTAATTCCGTTGATGCTGCGATTCGGCGGCCTGGGTGATGTGCCTGTCCATCGTGGCCAGGATGAACTTCCGCGCCGTCTCCAGGTCGTCGCTGTCCAGATAGACGGCCGCGATCAGGGCCTCGTATAGAGCGGCGGCCAGCGACTGCGGCAACTGCGAGCGATCGCTCATGCCCTTGCCGATGAACAGACAGTCGACCAGCCCCAGCTCGTGCGAAATCTTCGCGCACACGCGGCGGCTCACCACCGCCGACTTGATCTTCGTCAGCTCGCCCTCCAGCAGGGCCGGAAACCGGCGGTACAGCTCGTGGCAGACCACCATGCCCAGAATCGCGTCGCCCACGAACTCCATCCGCTCGTTGCTTTGCAGGCGGGAGTCGGCCACCGAGGCGTGCGTGAGGGCGGCCGTGAGCAACTGCGGCTCACGAAACGAATATCCCACGGCCTGCTGCACCCTCTGCAGGGCGTCTTGCTGAGTCACGACGTGTACCCGGTTCCGCGGCCCGGCCGATGGCGAAAACCGCCCGATCCGAATCGTGCGACCTTCGCCATGGGCCAGGACGAGCCGTCGGCCTCGCGGCCGATAACGGACGCTACACTCTAATATAGATCGTCTTTCCGAGGGGTCAAATTGAGCAAGCTGCGAATCGGGCGGAATCTGACCGATAACTGCCCTGCCGAGCCACAGTTGCGGGCCGGGCGGCCGCAAGCTACAGTTGCCCCACGAATGAGCCCGAACCGGAGATTCACCATGCCTTTTACGGCCGTTTGCCTCCGCCTGGCGGCTTGCTCCGTCCTCGCGATGGCGTTCGTCCTCCTGGCGGCGCCCCCGGCCATCGCCGATTTCGATCACTCGCGATACATGGCCCCCAACGAGTTGCAGCCCGGCATGAAGGGCTACGGCCGAACCGTCTTGTCGGGCACCAAGATCGAGACCTTCCAGATCGAAATCATCAGCGTGATGTCCAACGTATTCTACGCCAAGCAGGACGTGATCCTCGTCCGCTGTTCGGGCCTGAACCTCGAACACAGCGGCATCATCGGCGGCATGAGCGGCTCGCCCTGCTACATCAAGGACGCCGCGGGCCGCGACCGCATGATCGGCGCCGTCGCCTACGGCTGGCAGTTCAGCAAGGAGCCCATCTGCGGAGTCCAGCCGATCACTCAAATGATTGACATCCCGAAAGTGAGGGACCCCGCTCGCCGTTCAGGCCCACACACCCGACCCGCCACCAGCAGTGCCGCCGCCTCGGCCGGTCGACTCGAGATCGGTCAGCTCATCGCCAGGGTGTGGAACAAGCCGATCGACCCGGCCTGCTGCTTCAGCATCTTCAACGACGACCTCGCACGGCTGGCGCCCACCGAACCGCCCGCTGGCCGCCTGCCCGGCCTCGAGCCGCTCAAGGCGCCGCTCCTGATCAGCGGCGGCGGCCGCCCGCAGGTCATCGCGTTCCTGAAGGAAGTCCTCAGCCAGTCCGGCCTGGAGCCCATCGCCGGTGGCGCACCCAGCGCCGCTTCCCGGGCCCAGGCGGGCGACGTCCGCCTGGAGCCGGGCTCGGTCCTGTGCGTCCCCCTGGCGATGGGCGACCTGAACGCTGATGCCCTTGGAACCTGCACCGAAGTCGACGGCGACCGGATTCTCGGCTTCGGGCACTCCCTCGATGCCCAGGGGTCGATCGAACTGCCCCTGGCCACGGGCATGGTGCACACCGTCATCCCGTCCCTCCTGCGATCCAACAAAATGGGCGGCTCGTTGCAGACGGTGGGAACCCTGTGGGGCGACGAGAGCACCGGCATCTTCGGCACCGTGGGCAAGGCGCCCGCGATGGTGCCGGTGAACGTCACCGTCGAGGAGGCTCGCGGCCAGACCAGCTATCACATCAGCCTCGCCTACGATGAGACGATCGCCGCCGGGCTGCTGGCCGGGTCGATCATGGAAGCCGTGTACGCCCATTCCGAGCCGCCCCGCGAGCACACCGTCCGCTATCAGTTGGAGGTGGAGTTCGCGGATCTCGGCCGCTTCCAGGCCGCCAACGTCACCAGCCAGGCGGGCGTGTTCGGATTGGGCATGGCAGCGATGATCCCCACCGCCACGCTGCTCAACTCGCCGTTCGGCGAGACCCGGCTCACCCGGGCCCGGGTCAACATCAAGATCGAGGAAGGCGCCCACCTGGCCCAGATTGAGCAGGCCCTGCTGGATCGGCAGGTCTACCGGCCGGGTGACACGGTCAACGTTCGCGTGCGCCTGGCCCACTACCGCGATTCTCCCACGTTCACCGAGGAAACCTACTCCCTGAAACTCCCCGACGACCTCAACGATGGTGATTATCCCTTGGGTGTCGGTGGGACCCGGATGCACATGACCGCGCTGCGCAGCGAGAAGCCGCACCTGTTCCGGGCGGAGAACCTTCCCGAACTGTTGGAGCGGTTCAACCAGACGGCGGCGGTCCCCGACAATCGGCTGTTCCTGCGGCTGGCCGTGCCGCGCGGCGGCCTGGCCATCAAGAGCACCGAGCTGCCTGACCTGCCGGCCTACCGCGCGCAGTTGTATACCGGCTCGAAGCGGTCGGACGTCCAACCGTATCGCGAAGCCCTCGTCAAGGAGTACGAGGTGCCGTTCGTCGTCGACGGCGGTCAGACGCTGAGCGTCACCGTGAACCGTCGGGCCGACCAGTAGCATGGGGCGATGCCGCCGCCCGGGCTCGGCATCGAGTCCATCGAGCGGCAGAGGAACCTCCAGTATGCATCCAGTACGAGCCAAGTGTGTGGTGCTGACCGCGGCGCTGGTCGCCGCCCCGGCCTGGGCCGTCAAGCCGGCCGCATGGACACACGAGCAGCCGAAGGATTTCCTGGCCGGCGAGGCCAAAAACGTCGTCATCAGCTCGCAGGGCGAGGTGATGCTCAGCCGCGACGCCAAGCTCCTGCTGGACGCCGACAAGGAGGCCGGAACCGTCAACGCCCTCGCCCAGGCCGAGGACGGCAACATCTACGCCGCCACCGGACCCAACGGCCACATCTACCGCGTCAGCGGCGAGCAGGCGACGAAGTTCGCCACCCTGCCCGACGGCAACGTCTTCTCGCTGGTGTTCGCGAAGGACGGCCGTCTGCTCGCGGGCACCGGCGGCGGGGAGAAGGCCCGCATCCATGCCATCGCCCCCGACGGCAAGGTCAGCGTCTTCAGCGAACCTAAAGACGCCAAGTACGTCTGGTCGCTCGCCCGCGGAGCCAAGGGCGAGATTTACGCCGCGACCGGCACAGAGGGTCAATTATTCGTCATTGACGCCGACGGCAAGAACGCCAAGGTGCTGGCCGACCTCAAGCCCAAGAACCTGCTCTGCATGGCCTTCGGCAACGACGGCATGATCTACGTCGGGACCGACGAGGACGGCCTCGTCTACCGCATCAACCCGACCACCGGCAAGCCCTACGTGATGTACGACGCCGGCGAGGCCGAGATCAGCGCGTTGGCCATCGACGCCGAAGGCAACCTGTACGCCGCCACCGCCGCCGCCGACCAGGCCCGCCCGGGCCGCACCGTCGCCGACAAGCCCGGCGGCAAACCCGAGCCCGCCAAGGATGCCAAGGAGGGCACCAAACCCTCGACCGCCCAGCCCGCCGGCGACAAGAAGGAGGGCGCCGCCAAGGACAGCGACAGCGAGAAGGACAAGGACAAGACCGAGGCCGGCGAGGCCGAGCCGGCCAAGAAGGAGCCCAAGGACGAAAAGCCCGCCGCCGGCGGCCCCAAGCTGTCCATCGCCCAGATTCTGGCCACGCGGGGAGCCGGGGCGACCCGACCGACCGCCCAGGGCGCCGCGTCCGTCACCACCGCCCCCGGCGGCGGCAACGCCATCTACCGCATCGACGTGTTCGGCTTCGTCACCGAGGTCTTCCGCGAGCCGGTGGTGATCCTCGATCTCGCCGAGGCCGACGGCACCCTCTACGCCGCCACCGGCAACGAGGGCCGCATCTACGCCGTCACCCCTCGTGAGGACCGAAAGGCCATGATCGTCAAGCTCGACTCCGCCCAGGTCACCTCGCTGCTGCACCTGGACGACGGCCAACTCGTCACCGGTAGCGCCAACGCGCCCAAGATCACGCGCATATCCAAGGGCTACGCCCCCAAGGGCACGCTGACCAGCAAGGCCCTCGACGCCGGCCAGATCGTCAAGTGGGGCCGCATCAAATGGGACGCCGGCGTGCCCACCGGCACACACCTCACCGTCGCCACCCGCACCGGAAACGTCAGCGATGAGGAATCCGACGCCTGGGACGAATGGTCGCCCGAGATGGACGCCACCATGTCCCAGCAGATTGCTTCCCCCGGAGCGCGATTCCTCCAGTACCGCCTGACGTTCGAGGCCACCGACACCACCAAGACCGCGCGCCTCACCCGTCTGAACGTCGCCCGCATCGAGGAGAACCGCCCCCCCCTGATCAGCAGCCTCGACGTGCTCTCGGTCGTCGAGGAAGCCAAGAAACCGACCAGCAGTCCCAAGGTCAAGCAGATGGCCGGGGCCGCGACCTACGGCGACCCCGACGCCCCCGTGCCCCAGTACCACTACGTCGTCAAGTGGACCGCCGAGGACCCCAACCAGGATTCCCTGATGTATGAGGTGTTCTACCGGCAGGCCGGCCAGGCCCGCTGGATTCGCATCGCCAAGGAACTCAAGGAGCCCCTGCACATCTGGGACGGACGCACCGTCCCCGACGCCCGCTACGAACTCCGCGTCGTCGCTGACGACCGCGCCGCAAACCCCCCCGGCACCGAGCTGCAAGACGCCCGCATCAGCGATCCCGTTATCATCGACAACACGCCGCCCCAGGTCCGCGTCCTGAGGGTCGAGAAGCTCGGCAAGACCGGCGTGCGCCTCCACGCCAT
>JACQVT010000188.1 GCA_016209665.1 Planctomycetota bacterium
CGGGGCCACCCCGCTTTACCCTGCCCGCTTCCTGTTCTCCCGGACCCAGGAGGCGGTGGAACTTATCCGCCGTCTCGGCGAACAAGAGGTCCACAGGCGACTCGCGGCCGAGAACAAGTCCTATGCCCGCAAGCATTTCGACGTCTCGGCGATCCTGCCGCAGATCGAGGCCCTCTTCGCCGGGGCCAGGACCGACGCCGTGACGTTCCCCGCCCTGCGGCTCGTTCCGTTGTACGATGGGCGGGACGAACTCGTCCGACTCTCCGATCGGCAGCCGCCGCTGCATTCGGGGGCGAGCACGAGTGCCTTTGGTCCGGGAGGGCCGGTATGCGATACAACGACGTGCTCGAAAGGCTGATTCGGACCAGGCGGTTTGCGGCCAGGGCCGAGATGCTCGAGGTCAAGTATTGCGTCTCGACGCCTATCGGTGAGATGTTTTACGAAACCATCCGCAGGAACAACTACACGAACTGCTTGGAGATCGGTTGCCTGTTCGGGTTCAGCACCCTGTTCCTCGCCCAAGCGGTCGACGAGATCGGCGGACGCCTGACGGTCGTGGACGCCCGGATTGAGCCCATCAACTGGGACGGCAAGCAAGTCTTCCTGGATGGGGCTGCGGAACGGCACGTCCAGGAGGCGGGCTACGCCAGCCGCGTCCAGTTCATCTGGGGCCGCTCCGAGAACGTGTTGCCCGCGCTCGGACAGGAGGGCCGACGCTTCCACTTCGCCCTGATCGATGGCGACCACCGCTTCGCCAGCGCCCTGCTGGATTTGATCCAGGTCGACAGCATGCTCGAGGTCGGCGGGGCCATCGCCTTGGACGACATCGGCTGGGCCATGGCCGAAAAACCCAATCTGCATGGGTGTGCGAACCGGGTCCTCGCGCATCTCTTCGCGACGAGTCGTTACAGGATCGAAGTCAAGAGCGGAAACGTCTGCGTTTGTACGAAACTGAAGGACGTGGGTACGTGAGAGCACCGGGAACGCCTCCTCCGATGGCCGTTCGCGATCACACGACATCCGACCGGCTCGAAGCGACACCGAGGGCATGGTTTGATCCACCCTCGTTCGCGCGGCGCGTTCGTCAAGCGCCACGAAGTCGTGAATAACGGTTCACGCGTCCGCGACGGGGTCCCCGGTTGGCCCTCGGGCCGCGAGGATGCCGGGCCCCGCCGAGTTTGATGGGAGCGATCTCAGTATGGACCCCGCCCCCAACCGCGTCCTCTCCGACTGGCTCAGAAATGGTAGACCGCTCAGACCGGCCACGCTCATCCTGGCCGCGGTCCTCGCCCTCGCCCTCTTGATCTCGACCTTCTTCTACTCAGGGTACTTCGCCAGCGACGACGCCAGCTACCTGTACGGCATCAAGGCCGTCTGCGGCGAGTCGAGGCTGGTTCCGTCGAATCTAGGGGGTGTTCGCCTCGGCGTGACCGCGCCGGCAGCCCTCGTCTACCGGTTCGCGCACGCGAGCATCTTCGCAACCATCGCCTCCTTTCTGATCTATCCGCCACTCATGGCCCTGGTGGCCTACTGGATGGGCCGCCGGATTCATTCGGTCACGACCGGTCTGGTGGCCGCTTTCCTGGTGGCGACCTGTCCCATTGTCTACTGCTTCGCCGGCGCCATCCTTCCCGACAATCCAATGTCTTTTTGGGCGGGCTTGTCCCTCCTCGCCGCGACCGGCGCCATCATCGCCGGCCACCGGGAAGACCCCCGCCCCGCGCGAGAGGCCGTCGGCTTCCTGGCCGCCGGTCTTCTGCTTGGCCTGGCGTACATGGCCAAGGAGACCGCCCTGATTCTGGTGGTGCCGTTGGCCCTGGCAGGCATCCTCGCCGGGCCCAGGTTCTCCATCGGTCGCCTCGGGTCCTTGGCAGTCCTGTTCGTGATGGGCTTTGCCGCGGCCCTCCTCCTGGAGGCCGTCTGCCTCAGGCAGATCGCTGGCGTATGGTTCTGGCGGTTGGCGACGTCGCAAGACGCCGCCGTCATGACCGCCTTTCGCGCCAAAGCCGAGCAGCAAGGCTGGCAGGTCTCAGCTCGGCTGGGCGCGCTCGCCAGCGAGCTTCGCCCACTGCTGGGCGCGCCCTCCGTCTGGCTCCTCGCCGCCCTTCCTCTCTATCCGATCCTGACCCGCGCGGGCGAAGGCCGCAGGAAGGCCGCCCTGGTCCTCCTCGCCACCTTCATATGGACGTTCCTTTATTTGACGTTCGGCTCCGCCAGCTTCAAGCGGTACCAGCCGCCCACGATCCAGGCGCGGTACTACGCCCTTTGTGTAGTCCCGTTCGCTGTCATGGTTGCCCAGGTTCTGACCTGGGCGACCGAGAGACTCGCGCGCCTTCGACGGCCACGGATCCTGTGGACCGCAGTCGCAGCCCTGCTCACCCTGGGTGGTCCCGCCCTCTGGGCGGGACACCTGTTTCTGCAAAACCGTGAACGCTCGGGGCTGATCTTTCGTTCCCAGGAGACCAAAGCCTTCCTTCTGGCCCTCCAGGACCTCCGTTCTCATTACCCGGACCGACCGATCGTGATCTCCCAGTATCTGACTCTCAGCATGAGGCCCATTCTCGGCCACGCCGGAAACGTCGACCCCTCGCTCTGGCTCGCCCCGCTCGGCACCGAGCACCGCGACGGCAAGCTGCCTGCGGAGGAATTCATCCTGCTCGCTTCGGCCAACCCCAACCGGCCCGATAGCCTGCTGGCCTCCATCGAACAGGCAGCCACCCGAAACGAATTGACCCTCAGGCCGGCCGGATTGGGCGTATACGCCGCACCGCTCGGCAAAACCGCCGAACTCAAGTTCTACCTGTACCCGCTGCTGAGCGCGGCTCCTCCTCCCAACGTGCGACTGGGTACCTGGTGGGCCATGAAGGCCTGCTTCGTTCAGCGGAAAGACATCGCGACCAGACCTGCAACCGGAGGTTGAACCCGTGGCCGACGACTGAATTGCACAGCCGAGGGTGGCCGGGCCACAGGCCCACAGCCCGTACAATACCCGAGCGCGATCTGCCGCGGCGGGCAGGAGTACGTTGGGGAATCGGGAACCAACTGCGGGAGACCAGCATGAGGACCACCGGTCGTCGCGTGCGGTTCGTCGCCGTCGTCGCGTTTCTTCTATCAGTGGGGACGCTTCGCGAAGCGCTCGCTGCCCAGGGCGTCCTGACCATTCCCACTATCTCCGGCCGGCCCGAACGTCAGCCGTTTGCCGCCCATCTCGGTTGGATCGACGCCTACGTGCCGGGAAGTCAGCGATCCATCTCGGCCCGACTCAAGACCGACGCCACATTCGAGCTGCCAGACCCTAACCCTACAGCGCAAGGTCCTCCCTCTTACCAGCACGAAGCGCAAGCGACTGCCTGACCGGCCTGGGCATCCCCGTCTCGCCGACCTGCCTGGCCGGGTTTTGATTCACAGCCGCTACGGGTTAGGAAAAGGGGCGGTACGGGCGGTTCCGTCGGTTGCCGAGCTGAATCCGCACCGCAAAGGAAGGCTCGGATCGCTGCGTCGACACACCTGGCGGAAAACTCGGCCCACGTTGGCGGGAGATCCTGCGGCACCTATCGACCCCAAGCTGCTGTATCTCATGAGGTTACATTTATAACCGATTTGCAGATTCCTGGCGGGCCGTTGTGCCCGGTGGGCGAGTTGAGGCCGGTGATTTGCGTGTGGCCCCCGTGCTTCCCGGCCGCCGCCGGGTATAATCGAACAACGACGGATGTTCGCGCCCCGGGGGGCTGCCAGGACCGAGGATGCGGAGGGAGAATCCTGGCGAATTTCGACGTTTTTCCGTTGACAAGGTGTTTCACGTCGTGTAAACCAATTGTAGGAGGAGACACCTCTGGCGGTTCGGACGATGCTCAGGAGGAGCAGGAAGAGGGAGAAGACATCCCTCCATTTCGGTTGTGCGGATTTCCGTGGGGGGCGTGAGCCGCCCTGGGCGTATTGCGTTGTGGGCTTTGCACGGTTTGTCCAAGAGAGCGAAGGAGGAGAGCATGATGAAGAAAGCATTCGTTTTCGTGGCTGCCGTGGCACTGGTCGCGTCCAGTGCCATGGCTATCAGCTTGTCGGAGATCGCGCCCGTGGGGGCCGACACGGCGTCCTCGGGCCGGGCGATCACGTCCAACGGGATCGCGGTCGGTCAGTCAGGAACGGGCACCGGCGTCATCTGGGACGGTACGAACCTCACCAGAACGATCCTCAGCAGTGACGGAGCGCAGGCGACCGTCGCGACCGGCGTCGCCTACCGCACGGTGAGCGGAAGCCCGCAACTCGTGGTTCATGGGCTGTCGGCCGGATGGAGCACCAACTGGTTCTCGAATGACGATGGATTGACGTGGGGCCCCAAACTCCGGTCCACCAACGTCGGAAGTGCCCCGCAACTCGGCCAGTCCCAGACGATGAACGCGCTGGGCGGCGACGACGTGTTCTACAACACGTGGTTCAACACCAGCAGCGGCAACCCGCTGTACACGGAGAAGGGCACGGGCGAACCGGCCTCGGTGGCTCGCGACAGCAAGGGCACGACCACCCAGTCGGCCTTGCGGTCCATGTCGGGGACCGGCCGGGCCGTCGGCATGCGGAAGAATGCCGCCGGCGCGCGCCAGATCTACATCGTTGACTACCTCGGGAACGGTACGGGCAGTGCTTACTTTGTCAACGGCCTGGACGGCACCTTCCTGGGCGAGGGTTTCGCCGTCAGCGGCGATGGCACCAGGGCGTACGGGATGTCGCCGGTCTCGGACGGTCGCCCGGGCAACTGGCCCTCCATGATCACCAACCCCGGCGGCAGCCAGACGATCGCCGAACTGCCGACGTTCGGTGACACGGGCGGCAGCACGACCAACGGAGTGGTCTACGGAGCAAGCATGGACGGCCAGTATGCCAGCGGGATGAACTACCGCGGCAC
>JACQVT010000189.1 GCA_016209665.1 Planctomycetota bacterium
CGCCGGCGCCGCGATGCCCGGCCCGCTACGGCTCAGGCACGCGACAAACAGGGCCATGTCCGTTGCGTCCACGTCACCGTCGAAATCGTCCAGCACCGCGTCGTGGCAATCCGCGAGAAGCCCCGCGTCGCCCTGGCCGGTGATACAGGTCTGGAAGTGGCCGTAGTCGTCCTGGTCGACGTCTCCATCGTCGTCAAAATCGCAGTCGCTGTTCAATTGTACCGTCACGGACCACGATTCCGTGTCCGTGCCGTCGGAATTGCTCGCCCGGACCTGGAAAACCTGCGTCGTACCGAGGCTCGAAAGCCCGGGCCGCCAGCCGCTGACCAGACCGGTGTTGCTGACCTGGGCCCCCAGCGGTCCCTGGAGCAACGAGAACGTCACCGGGGACGCATCCTCCTGCAACAGCACTTGTCGAGAGTAGGTCCGCTCGGCGCCGGCGACGTCCGGGTTCGGCGTGACCGCCAGGATAACCGGCGGGACCGCGAGTATCTGGGCCGAGTACAGCCGGGCTCCGTAGTCGGGGCAGGTGAAGTCCTCGCAGCACTGGCAGTCCGGCGGCCGTTGGTCGGGCGGTTGGTTGCAGCAGGGCGGGTTGTTGTTGCGGATGGTGGTGGTGCCGATGTAGGCGTACCGGACTGTCCCGGCCACGGTGATCGGGTCGATGGTCCCGGCGGGCAACGGCGGCAGGTACCAGTGCGAGACCTCGACGACGTTGGTCGGCGTGGCGGCGTTCAAGGTGTAGATCCCGCTCCCCGAACAGGGAACGATGCAGTAGTCGCCGAGGAAGCACAGGTCGCGTGGCTCAGGCTGCGTCCAACTTGGATTCATGCCGGGCTTGACGTTCGCCGGGATGCGCGGGTCGGCCAGCGAGAACACCCACAACCCCCCGACCTGGCCATCCACGACCTTGCGGCCCAGCATGAACAGGTAGTTGCCCCGCACCTCGACCAGGCCCAGCGACGAGGCGAACGGCCTGATGGTGTTGACGTGCTGGGGCACGGCCGGATTGCTTCCATCGTAGACGCGCAGCTCCTCCTTGTGGCTCTGATAGAGGTAGTTCCCGTACCGGGCGATGTTGCTGGCCAGCCGGTCGCCGATCAGATACGTGCTCTGAAGCACCGGCTGACCGGGAGTGGTGATGTCATAGGTCTGGAAACCCGAGTCCAACTCGGCCCCGATTGTCAGATACATCAGGTTCCCGTAGATGCTCACGTCCCACGTGTGCAGCGGGGCTCCCAGTGTCCGCATGAGCGACGGCCCGCCGGGGTTCGCGACGCTGAACACGAGCAGCCCATCGGAGGGGTTCCAGTTCGCCAGGTAGAGGTAATTGTCCCTGACCGCCGAGCCATTGGGCTGCTGCTGCGTGCCGCAGTAATCGTCCACGAATTGCAGGTGGTAGCCGTCCGTGATCCGCACCGTCTCCAGGCCCGGCTCGCCCGAGCAATGCAGGTAATCGCCGTTGAGCAGGACGTGCCGCACGTTCGTGGCGTGGCATGGCCCCTGTCCGAGCATCACCATGTCGTGCACCACGGGCGGATGGAGGGGCGTGGCACCCCAGGCCACGCCTGCCAGTCCCGCCGTCATCGCCGCCCACACCCGAGCCATCACCGCCACCCTTGACTCGCCGCCAACGCCTTCGCGTTGCAGAGCGGCGGAGCCGCGCGGCGTGTCAAGAGCCACTCTCATCGCCGCCGCAACAGAAACGCGGAGCCCAGAGCCGCCAGCACAAACGAAGCGGGCTCCGGGAACTCCCACGGCGTCTGGCGATCGCCGTCCTTCGCCCAGCCGATCCAGTCGACGTTTCCCTGCCAGGCCGTGCTCGACGCCTGTCAATTCGGACAATTCACCGAAGCCTCCCACGGGACATCGGGGCCGGACGCGCAACGTGTGAACGCCGCCACGTCGCGGTCATCGATGATCCCGTCGCGGTTGCGATCGAAGCAGGCACAGATGCCCAGCAGCGGCGGCGGCACGGGATTGCCGATCGTGATGCATTCCTGCACGACGGCGAAATCGGTCATGTCCACGTCGTGATCCCGGTCCGCGTCGACCGCCGGGACCGGGCAGGGCGACTCGCACACCAGGCCCATCCCCAGGCACGCCGTCTCCTCGCCCGGGGCGAACGCCCCGACGCTCGTGGCGTACACGCAGTCGAAGTAGATCACCTGCTCGCCGACGGTGCTGCCGGCCCCAAAGCCCAGCGCGTCCACCCCGAGGCCGGTGTCGACGCCGGCCGCGTTGGTCAGGTTCAGCACCGGCGTGGGGTTCTCATCCACATAGGCGCGAACGACAATCCCATTGGCCCCGCCCTCGTCGCGGGCGGTCAGGCGGAACACGTGGTATTCGCCGTCACCGATGATGGTCACCGGAGTCGAGCGCTCGATCTCGCGGACGATGCCGTTCGGCCCGCCCCAGTAGAGGGCGGCGCTGATGACCGTGTCGTAGATCGCGAGGTTTGCGCTGGGCGTCCCCGCCGCCGACTCGGTCTTGATCCGCCCCACGATCGTCGCGCCGATCGCGGGCGTGACCGGCACATCGGGCGTCACCCGCCACTTCGTCTTGTTCAGCGACGTATCCTGGAGTCGGTACGCGAGGCCGTCCAGCGCATCGGGATCACTCACGATCGTCCCTTGCTCGATGCTGCCGTCGTTCACGAGTACGAACGAGATGCCGCTGCCCAGGCCGCCCGAGTCGGGTTCGCTCGGCAGGACGTCGCCCTCGTACTTGATGACCTGCGGCATCCCGTCGACGAGGGTGATCGTGTTGGGCGGCGTGTCGCTCACGAACGTGGCCCCGTCGTCGCACGTCGCGGAGAACCGGATCACGCCCACTTGGTCATCGCCCGGAAAGGCGCTGGGGACCAGGCTCCAGTCGATGGTCGCGGCCACGGTGGCGGTGCCGCCCCGCGGGACCGCGGCGCTGGTGTACTGGAGGGTGAGCCAGTCGTCGTCGTCGTTGAACTCGCTGGCCCAAAAGCCGGTCCACTCAAAGGCCCCGTCGTTACGGATGGTGAACACTTCCGTCGTGATCGACGTGCCTCCGCACGGCCCCAGAGCCCGGGTCCGCGGCTCGAGCACCTGGATCGAACAGCCGATGACCGTCAGATCGATCCGCCTCAGCTTGTACTGCTCGACGATGGAGACGCTCAGGTCGTCGAAGAACAGATACTCGTCGGTGACGTCGGTGCGGTTCACTCGCAGGAACCTGATGCTGCCCAGCGTGCTGACGGCGCTGCCGCTGAACGGATAGGTCGCCTGCAGGACGCCGCCGTACCAGTATTGGACCTCCTTGGCACCCGTGTTGATCCGCATCTCCAATTCGGTGTTGGCGGCATTCAGCGGGATCGGCGTGGCCGCGCCGGCGTCGAGTGGGTTGCTGGCCCGGATCAGCGTGCCGGTCAGCCGGCACCAACCGACCATGACGCCGTTGGCGTCGAAGACCTGGTAGTTGCCGATGGTGTTGTCGCCGGCTCCGGACCTCACCTGAACCTTGATGGAGATGGTTCCCGCGTCGTCCGGGCCGCAGTTGACGGCCAGGGAGGCATCGCCCGCGGGTGTCCCGCCGGAAAACTTCACCTCGCTGGCGAGGACCTCGATCTCGCCGGCGGCGGCCGTGCCGGTCCAGGCGCCGTTGCCGGGTAGAGCACCGTTGGCGTAGCTGAAGGTCTCGTTCACGCAGGCTGCCGGCAGCGGACACCCGTCGTTGAACCGCAGGTACCCGGTGTAGGGACCGGCGACCCGACCGGTCGTATCAATCGAGGCCGTCACCACGAGGTCGTCGCCGGCCGGAAGGTTGCCACCGGCCGGTGCGGCCTCCAGCCAGTCGTAGTCCGTCGCAGCGCCGCTCGCCGTCACCTCCTGTACCGAGTAGTCGATCGCCGAAGCCCCGGTATTCGTCATGGTGTAAGCGAAGGAGGGCGGTGTGGCCGCCTCGCCCTGGAATGCCGTGCTGGACTGGGGCAGGCCCGGCGACACCGTGCTCGAGCAACTGAGCGGCGGGGGATCCGGAATCACATCGTCCGACGCACCGAGGGCCGTGCCCCGGTCGACGCGCAGCCAGTCGAGCGTGTAGTCGCTGTTCTGCACGCTGCTGCCGTTAATCACGTCGAGGGTGTTGATGCTCAGTCCGCCGCCGGTGGTGATCTCGGCGGGGGCACCGCTGCCGCCCAGGTTGACGGGCCCGGCGAGCACGGCGAAGTTCACGCCCGGCCCGGCGTCCAGGTCGTTCTCGAGGTCGTAGAGGGTCACCTGGCCGCCGGCGACGGTGAGCCGGATTCGGTGCAGGCTGGTCAGGTCAGCGGCCGCAAATCCGCCGCCGACGGGTCCGGTCCCGCTAACGAGCGTCAACCCCTCCGGCTCGATGAGGATCCCCCGGCCGTTGCCGCCGTCGTGGATGCCCATCGAGCGCCGGTCGTTGCCCGACGCGGGCAGGACCGCGCCGTTGGCTTTCACCCGCAGCTCAACCGTAAACGTGGCGCCCAGGCCGATGATGTAGTACCCGTCCTTGCCGTGGGTGCCGCTGTCCACGAGGCGAGCAGTCCCGTCGCCCTGCAGCCCCGCGTTCCTCGGCGGGCCGAAATCTCCCGACGCCAGGTCGCCATACCCGTCCCCCAGCTTGACCATCGGGACGGCTTCCGCGTCTGGCCCTACGGACAGCTCGTAGTACAGGATGTCCGCGTGGACGGGACCCGCCGTCCAGGATACAAGCAGAGAATAAACTGCACAGAACAGGATTGACGCGCGGCGCCGACGGTGTTGGGTGTTCATTGGCGTCTCCCGACGGGGGTGCTGGAGTGCAGAGGCTGAGGAGAGTCTGCCCTCCCGCGTAATGGCCCTGCTGGAACCAGCCCTCCTGCCCGCGACTCCCCGGATTCCATTGTGGAACCGAAGTGGCGTCCCCCGCCTTAGCCCTGACGACCGATCTGGATGGGGGACGGCATCAACGACATGGTACCGAGGATGGGGGTGAAATGCAACAGCAATTGTCATGATGTGACATAATTGTTGTCGGGGCCACGTCGATCCACTGTGGATTAGAACGTAACAGCATTTATAGTAAAGTGTTATATTTGATCCAGTTCTGCCGATGATGGGCCATGGCGGGGTTGCGTTTTAGGCACGGAGTGTCTATTCTATGCGTATGGACTTGAACCAGGCTGCGTCGGGCCTCGCACCGTCGACGCCGCGGTATCGAACCCGTCATGGCAAGCCGCCCATGTATCACCGGGTGACGGAAACACTCCGCCGGCGGCTGGTCGAGGGGAACTGGGCGGCGGGGGTCAAACTGCCGACGCTTCGCGAGATGGCCGAGGAGTTCAAGGTCAGTACCAACACCATCCGCAGCGCCCTGCGGATCCTGGAGAAGGAAGGTTGTGTCTACCATGTGCCCGAAGTAGGGGCGTTCGTCCATCCTTCGTACCCCACGCGGACGGGCCTGCGGACGGCGATCGCTCTGGCCATGATCGATCTGGGCGGCGGGTTCGAGATGGGCATCGCCCGCGGGGTCGAGCATGCCTGCCAGGAACGCGGCTGGGGATTGCAGATCTACGACGCCCGCACGGACGCAACCATTGAAGGCAGCAACCTGACACGGCTGACGAACTCGGACACCCGCGGCGGAATCGTCATGCCGATCGGCAACAACGCCAACCTCGAACACCTCGTCAAGCTGAAGCTTGCCGGCTATCCGGTGGTGCTGGTCGACCGCGGCATCATCGGGCTCAATGTGGACGTGGTCGAATCGGACAACGAGAAGGGGGCGTTGCTCGCCACCGAATGCCTGATTCGCCACGGCCACCACCGCCTGTTCATGGTGACCTTCCCCATCTCCCCCGTGGCCGAGACCTCGATCGTCTCCCGCGTGCGGGGCTTCGAGCAGGCGATGCTCGCTCACGGTCTGGAACCGACCCGCGGCAGCATGATGTGGATCGACCCGGAGGTGTCGGCCCGCGGCGTTCGCGAGGGACATCGCTGGCTGGCGGGCCGCGAGGCCGCCGTGCCCGTCCTCAAGACCCTCACGGGTCCCATCGGCATCTTCGCCCTCAACGACTACGCTGCCTGGGGGGTGGTGGAAGCCTGCCGCGAGTTGAGGCTGCGGATTCCCGACGACGTGTCCGTCGTCTGCTTCGACGACTCCGACATCACGCGGGCGCTGGCTCCGCGGTTGACCGTGGTCGCCCAGCAGCCGGGCGAGATCGGCCGCAAGGCCGTCGAACTGCTCGAACGCCGGCTTCAGCCCGGCGGGCTGGAGTTGC
>JACQVT010000190.1 GCA_016209665.1 Planctomycetota bacterium
GATCGTCGGCGGGACGATCGACCAGTTGGGCATCAGCACCATCGGCATCGCCCAGTCCATCGACCCCGGCAACTTCGGCCGCGAGGAAACCGCGGTCGTGCTGCTGGATTCCCTGAGCGAACCGGCGGGCGACCCCTTCTCGGCCAACAGTGTGGACGTGGCTTCGGGCCTGACGCGGTTCGACGCCGTCGGCGCCACCGTGGCCCACATCCTCGCGCACGAGTTTGGCCACTACCTGGGCAGTTGGCACACCGAGACCTTTAACGACGTGCCGTCCATCATGGATGCCGGCGGCGTTCCCGTCTGGTACATTGCCGGCGCGGGTGACGACCGCACGCTGGGGACGGCCGACGATCAGGTGATCGAGTTTGTGACCGACGAGTACAACCTTTCGGAGATGGTGGCCGTCGGCGAGGAGCAGACGGAGGTGGTGACGGCGTTCGGCTTTAGCACCGGGCGGGTACTCCGGGCGACGCCGATCACGCCGGGCACGCCCACGCTGCCGCTGGCCGCCGTGCGGGCCTCGCCGCTCAGCGGCAGCCCGCCCCTGACGGTCGAGTTTGCCGCGGGGGCGATCGATGAGACTGCCGACGTGGTGTACACGTGGGACTTCGCCGACGGGTCGGCCCAGGCCACCGGGCCGGTGGTGTCGCATACGTTCACGTTCTCGGGCGAGTTCCTGGTGAAGGTGACGGCGACCAACAGCGAGGGCGACTTCGGGCAGGCCAGCGTGCTCATCACGGTCTCGGCCCTGCTGCCGACGGCCCGCATCGTCGCCACCCCGACCCGAGGCTCGGCCCCGCTCACGGTGAGCTTCGACGGCCTGAGTTCGACCGCCACCACCGGCACCATTGTCTCCTACGCGTGGGACTTCGGCGACAACACGACGGTCAGCGGCGCGACTGTCCAGCATACCTACCCGAACCCCGGATACTACGCGGTCAAACTCACGGTGACCGACAGCGAAGGCGGCGTCAGCGTCGCCAACACCCTGATCACGGTGAACGAACCGGCGGGAGCCGCGGCTTCCACGGGCACGTCCGGCCAGGACACCTCGGCCGGGGCGTCGCCGCAATGCGGGTTCGGGGCCGGCGTGATGATGGTCGGCTCGCTCGCCGGCCTGCTGGCGATGATGATCGTCCGCCGCCGATATTGAGCGCGGAACGCGGGAATCGGGACGAACAACGAACGGGATTACCAGGCGATGATCAAGCCCAGGGATTTGTATCCCCGGGCTTTTCTGTGAACGCAAAATGCGCGGGGCGGCCATTCGGCCGATTGATTCCCCCGCGGCTCGTTATGTTTCCACGCGGCTCCGCACATCCCCATCGACCATCTCGGTGACGATGACCTGGCCCGCCGCCAGGTCGGCGGCCCGCAGGACGATCCGGCCGCGCCGTTCGTCCCAGGTCACGGAGAAACCGCGGGCCAGCGTGCGGCGGTAGCTGGTGGCCTCCAGCCGGCTGGCCAGCGAGTCGACGACCGTCCGCAGCAGCCGCAAGCGATGAGTCAGCTCACGGGCGAGGCCGGCGCGGTACTCGCGGAGTTTGCCGGCGTGCATGGCCACGCGGTGAGCCGGGGATGCGGCGAGCAGGGCACGGCTCGCGGTCTCGATCCGCCGCTCCGCTTGCCGACACCAACGCTGGACGGCCGACTGCAATCGATGATCCAGTGCCACCAGTCTCGCCTGCCGGTCGCGGACCAGCACCGCGGGGCGCACGCCCAGCAGCCGCAGTTGCAGCCCGTCCAACCGGCGGTGGGTCCGCAGCACGAGCCGGGCGCTGCCGTGCCGAAGTCGCCCGGCCCACTCGTCCACCTGCTGTTCGGCCCGACGAACGAGGCCCAGGGGATTGCGAAACAGATCGGTCCGCCGCAGCGAATCCACCTGCGACCGCCCCATCTCAAGACGGTGGCGTATGCCGCGGCCCAGTCGGGTCGTCCGCTGATCGAGCGTCTCGAGCACATCGGCGAGGACGGGCACCGCCAGCTCCGCCGCCGCCGTCGGCGTGGGAGCCCGCAGGTCGGCGACCAAGTCGGCAATGGTCACGTCCACCTCGTGGCCGACGCCCGAGATGATCGGAATCCGGCTGGCGTGGACGGCCCGGGCCACGACCTCCTCGTTGAACGCCCACAGGTCCTCGAGCGAGCCGCCGCCGCGGCCGACGATCATCACGTCGATCCCGCCCAGCGCCGCCGACTGGTCGTTCAGCCGGCCGACGGCGTCGGCGATCTCCTGGGCCGCCCCCTCGCCCTGCACGCGGACGGGATGAAACAGAACCTGCGCGCAGCAGAACCGGCGGCGCAGGGCGTGCAGGATGTCCTGGATCGCCGCGCCGGTCGGACTGGTCACCACGGCGATCCGCCTCGGGTACCGGGGGATGGGCCGCTTGCGGGCTTTGTCGAACAAGCCCTCCCTGGCCAGTCGGTCGTGCAACTGTCGGAAGGCCAGCTCAAGTTCGCCCACGCCCTTGGGCTCCAGCTTGCGGACGTAGAACTGGTACTGTCCCCGCGGCTCGTAGACATCCACGCTGCCGGTGGCGACGACCTCCAGGCCGTCTTCGATCTTGAACTTCACCACCGCCGCCGTCGACCGCCACATGACGGCCCGGATTTCGGTGCGGTCGTCCTTGAGCGTGAAGTAGCAGTGGCCGCTGCCGTGCCGGGTGAAGTTGCTGACCTGGCCGATCAGGTGGATGGTCGCGGGCAGGCCGTTGACCAGCACGCGCTTGACCAGGGCGTTGAGCTGGCTGACCGTCATGCTCCGCGGCACCAGCGAGGCATCGGGCTGGGCCGCCATGCGGTCGGGGTCGAAGATGGGGCGTTGGGCGGCCATGCGCTGTGATGGTATGTCGTGGTAGACACGGAAACAAGGAAGCTTCAGAGCCCCAAGCGCAAGCGCGGGGTTGGTGCCGTGAGGCATCGCCCACGTGATCACAGGCAACCCGTCGCGTGCGCTCCCCGTTGCCTGGGCAACCCGTCGCTTGCGCTGCGGCCGGACGGAGCCCAGAGCGCCGGCGAGTGGGTTGTCGCGGGCAGATTCGTCCTGCGTTTTGCCGGGGCAACCCGCCGCTTGCGCTGCGGGCTCTGTTCGGTCAATCCGGCTCGTGTTCAAGCTCGGGCGGCATCTTGGACTTGTCGGCGTCGACGCGGATGCGTTCGATGTGGGTGGCCACGCCGGTGTTGGGCTCGACGCTGACCAGGATGCCATACAACCGCGTGTCGTCGGTGGCCACGTCGAACGGCGCGGGCAGGTTGGTCAGCAGGTTGCGGAGCACGCGGTCCTTGCGGCGGCCGAGGATGGAGTCGTACGGGCCGGTCATGCCCAGATCGGTGATGTAGGCCGTCCCGCCGGGCAGGATGCGCTCGTCGGCCGTCTGGACGTGCGTGTGCGTGCCGAAGACCACGCTCACCTTGCCGTCCAGATGCCAGCCCATTGCCACTTTCTCGCTGGTGGCCTCGGCGTGCACGTCGACCACCACGATGTTCACGTCCGGCGGCAACTGCCGGATGACCTGGTCGGCGGCGCGGAACGGGCAGTCGGTGGGCGGCCGCATGTACAGCCGGCCCAGCAGCGAGATGACCGCCACTTTGGGCCCCGCCGCGGTCGGGTACACCGCGAAGGTCCGGCCGACCGATTGCGGCGGGAAATTCGCCGGCCGAACCAGGTCGGTGCCTTTCTCGAGGAGGGGGATGATGTCGGCCTTGCGGTAGACGTGGTCGCCCATCGTCATCAGGTGCACGCCGTAGCGTTTGAACTTCTCGTACAACTGGGCCGTCAGGCCCGACCCCGCCGCCGCATTCTCGACGTTCGCGATGACGCAGTGCACGTCGTGCTGCTTGACGAGGTGCGGCAGGGCCTGGGCGACGACGGAGCGTCCCGGCCGGCCGACAACGTCACCGATGCATAGGATGTTCACCGGCATGAGGTCATCCAGGGTTTCGTTGCCCCTCCAGTAACGGCACGATATACCAATCGCGCCCGATCGGCAAGGATGGCGCGGCGCCGGCGGCATGGTGTGGGACCGGCATCTTGCCGGTCCAAATGACGGGCTGGAAGCCGGTCCCACACCGCGGCGCCGGTGGCGGATTCGCGATGGCTCCTTTAAGCTGCCTTGGCCATGCGCATCGTCTATCTGGACGCGGACTTCGCTTGCGCCGCCGGCGAGACCGGCCCGCGGTCGTTCGCGTTCGCCCGTCGGCTGATCGCCCGAGGCCACGAGGTGACGATGCTCACGAGCGATCGGCAGTTCGCCCTGCCGGCCGACGCCGGGCGCGTCCACCGCACGGCGGTGGACGGCGTTCCGGTGGTCGCGATCCGCGTGGGGCTGCACCGGCGCGAGTCGACGATGGGCCGGCTGCGGCACCACCTGCGCTTCGCCGCCGCCAGTGCCCGCTACCTGCTCCGCTGCGATCCGCCGGACGTGATTTACGTCACCAGCCCGCCGATCTCGGCGGTGATCCCCGTGTTGCTGGCCAAAGGGTTTCGCCGCCTGCCGTTCGTGCTGGAGGTGCGCGAGGTCTGGCCCGAGGTGCCGCACGGTATCGACCTGCTCCGTTCGCGTCTGCTGGTGTTCCTGCTGCGGCGGCTGGCGTTGCTGGGCTACCGGGCCGCGTCGCGCATCGTGGCTTTGACCGATCCGGCCGTCCATCACATCCAGGCCGACATCCCCCTGACGCCCAAGGTCACGAAGATCGCGGCCTGTTGCGACGTGGAGTTGTTCGGGCGGGGCGATGGGACGGCCATTCGGGCCAAGCACGGCTGGGCCGACAAGTTCGTCTGCCTGCACGTCGGGCCGATGATCCGCAGTGCCGGGATCGAGGACATCCTCCGCGTGGCGGACGTCCTCCGCGAGGACGAGCAGTTCGTCTTCTGGCTGGTGGGCGGCGGCGATCATCGCCGTGAGATCGAACGCAACATCCGCGACCGGGAGCTGCACAACGTGGTGCTCTGGGATACGGTGCCGCGGGCCCGACTGCCTGACGTGATCGCCGCGGCCGACCTGGGCCTGCTGACCGTTCGGCGCTACCGGGTGCTCGAGCAGACCAGCGGCGAACGGCTGTTCGACTTTTTGGCCGCGGGCAAACCGGTGCTGCTGAACTACAGCGGCTGGCAGCGCGACCTCATCGAGCAGCACGGGGCGGGACTGGGGACGACCCTCGGCGAGCACGGTGAGTTCTTCGAGAGCATCTGCCGCTTGTGCGATCAACCCGATCGGCGGGCCGAGATGGGCCGCAACGCCCGCCGTCTCGCGGAGACGCTGTTCCATCCCGACCGCTGGGTCGACCGGCTCGAGGAGGTGCTCCGCGCGGCGGCTCCTGCCCCAGACGCGACCGATGCGCGGGGATAAACCCGGCGGCTCGTTACCCATCAATTTCCGCGGTCCTCTCTCCGCGTCTCCCCATCCCCGCGTCACCGCGTCGTTCCTCTTGCCTCCCAAGTCCCGCTATAATGCCGTCATGCGATTCACGAAGATGCACGGCATCGGCAACTGCTACCTCTACGTCAACTGCTTCGCGGAGCAGGTGAAGGACGCCGCCGCCCTGGCCCGGGCGATGAGCGACCGAAACACCGGCGTGGGCAGCGACGGCCTGATCCTGATTCAGCCGTCGACCACCGCCGATTGTCGCATGGAGATGTACAACATGGACGGCTCGCGGGGGCAGATGTGCGGCAACGCCATCCGCTGCGTGGCCAAGTACGTGTACGACCGCGGCCTGTCGCACAGCAACCCCATGCGGATCGAGACCGACGCCGGCTTGCGGAGCCTCGACCTGACGATCGTCGAGGGCAAGGTTACGCACGCCCGCGTCGACATGGGTCAGCCGCGGCTGCGGCCGGAGGACTTGCCCGTCGTCCTGTCGGCCGAGCAGATGACCGACTATCCGATCGAGGTCCTGGGTCGGCCGGCCAGAATGACCTGCGTGTCGATGGGCAATCCGCACGCGGTGATCCACGGTGTGGGGCTGGCGGACCTGACGCCGCGGCGGCTCGAGGAGGAGGGGCGGCGGATCGAGTGCCACCCGATATTCCCCGAGCGGACGAACGTGCACTTCGTCGAGGTCCGCAGCCCGCGCGAGATCGCCATGCTGCCGTGGGAGCGGGGCAGCGGAGCGACGGCCGCCTGCGGCAGCGGCGCCTGTGCCGCCGTCGTCGCCGGCGCGCTGACCGGGCGCAACGATCGCGCGGTGACCGTCCACCTGCCCGGCGGCAGGCTGGCCATCGAGTGGCGGCCGTCCGACGACCACGTCTACATGACCGGCCCCGCCGCCGAAATCTTCACCGGCGACTGGCCCGACTGACGGAAAAAAGGGGTCGGGAGTCTTTGTTTGACATCGTGACCCGTTGAGCCGCCGACGAACTGGGTGGCGGCAGTGAATCGGCCGGCGAGCGAGATGGAACTGGAATCGTTCCGAAAGTGCGTCCGTCGTGGCGCCCCGTATGGCGAGCCGGTTTGGCGGCATCGCACGACCCTGCCGCTGGGCCTCAAGTCATCCC
>JACQVT010000213.1 GCA_016209665.1 Planctomycetota bacterium
AGGGTATCTCGGCGCTCCTGCCGCTGCCATGCCCGTCCAGCCCGGTGAAGATATTCTCACATTAGAACTCCCGGCGAGCCTGATCGAAGGGTGGCTGAAGGAGCCCTCCGGCAATCATGGACTCCTCCTGATGGTCCGGGAGGCCAATGGCGTTCACCTGAGTTTCCAGGGAGTGCAATCGGACAAGCCTCCCCGGCTGCTCATTGCGCATGAGTGACCCGTTCTCCGCTCTGCCGCATGACCCGGCATCGGCGCATTGTGGTGAAGGTGGCAGTCATCGCCCGGCCGGGCCTCGGGTCCGGCGGTCAGTGCGGCCTCATCGATCTCCTTGGCCACGTGCAGCATGGGCATGGGCGCGCCGATGGCGGTGAGCGTGTAGCGCGCGTCCCTGTTGATCTTTTGGTGGCATAGACCGCGAAGCCGGACGGGCTGGCGGAACGCCGAGGAGTCCAGGCCGTCGAGCCGGTCGGCGTTCAGGGCGAACAGGGCATTGGGCGCGGCGTTCAGCGTCTGGCGGGGGGCGAGAACGACGAACCCGGCGGGGTTGGTGCAGTCCAGGCCCGTGTCCGCCCGGACGTCGATCTCCAGATGGCCTACTGGGCACACCCGGGATCGGCGGGGACGTCGGCGCCGCTGTAGCAGCCTTGAAAGATCACGAAATCGGCCAACCTGACCTCTCCGTCGCGGTCGAGATCGGCTCCCACACAGGCAGGGGCCAGGCCGGCGTCCCCGGGCACGGTGTAGCATGACTGGAACGTGCCGAAGTCGGTCTGATCCACGTCCTTGTCCCCGTCGAAATCGCCGGGGATGCGCGGTTCCGGCGGCACAACCCAGAACCCGCCCTTGAGCAGAAATAAGCCGTCGGTCGCCACCACGACGTGGGCATCCGGCTGGCCGATGGAATCGGACAGCGTGAAGCCGTCGCCGACGCTAACGCCCCCACCCCCATCCACGCTGTACCTGACCAGATCAAAGCCCTGGGCGGACAGCGCAATCGTGGTTGTCAGGATGAGCGCGACTACTCGGAGGGTGATGTTGTGGTTTGCGTTCATGGGCGGTGCCTATCCTTGGAACTCGGCCGGGAGGCGTGAATCTGCCGGCCTCCCGGCGCCCCACTGACTGGCAGTGTTTTCTCACGGCTTGAGGCAGCTCGCCAACTCCTGGTATTGCTGCTCCAACCGATCCAGCCGCGCCTGCTGCGCCTCGATCTGGGCCTGCTGGGTCTTGACGGCCTCAATCAGCACGGCGGTCAACCTGGCGTAGTCCACGGACTGAGCGTCTTTCCCGCTCTCCTCGAAGCTGACCACCTCCGGAACAACCTGGGCGACGTCCTCGGCGATCAGTCCGATGTCGCTCTTGCCGGTGCCCTTCCAGTTGAACTCGACCCCCCTGAGCCGCTGGACCTTCTGGACGGGATTCGCGATGGGCTTCACGTTGGTCTTCCAGCGCTTCGAACTCCTGGTCTGCCAACCGTCGGCCAGGGCGTTGCCCGCACCCGCGGCGATGGTCAGAACATTGGTCGGATTCGTCGTGCCGATTCCGACTCGGCCGGTGGTGCGCATGATGCTCAGGACATGAGACCGCACGCTCTCATTCACCCGGTAAAGGTCGAGACGCCCGACGGCTGCGGTCTCCAAGTCAAAATCGAAACCCATCCGCAAATTGTTCGTCTGTCGCAGCGACACGGTCGGATCCACCGTCGTGTCCGGGCCCAACACGGTCAGGAAGCCGAATGGGAACGTGCTCTGCGCCCCTTGGGTGAGGGCGAGGACGTTATTATCCTCGATGACGGCACGGCCCAGGAGCATGAGCTTGCCGTTGTGGTCGAAGTAGGCCCGCTCGCGCGTGATGGCCTCGCCGATTTTCGTCACGCCGAACACGAGCCGGCCGCCGCGGCCGGAGTTGGTCGGCGGTTCAGCACAGCGCGAATGGATGAACGCCGTGCGGCCATAGAACGGGGACGGGCCCGCGTCGAAGTTTCCGGGAGCGCCGAACGGCTGGAAGTACAGCCAGCCGATGATGTCGTCCTGTTGCAGAGGTTGGGGGTTCGACATCGTTCCGTTGGCCCGCCGAACGGCCAGGTCGACCGGGTCGGACACCTCCGCCAGCATGAGGGAGCGCGTCCGCAGCTTGTCGGTCGATCGATCGTACTTGAAGTCGAACAGATACTCGGACGGAAACGATTCCTCGCGGTTGCCGGCATAGAGGCTGCCCAGGCTGTCGACGAAAATGCCCCGGGTCTGGAAGGCGTAGGGCGTGGCCGTGATCGGCTGACGCGGGGTCAAGGTGCTGTAGCTGCCGCTGCCGGCGGGGAATCGTACCGCGATCTGCAGCCAGCGACTGCTTCCGTCGAACGCATCGGCGCCAAATTCGGCGCTGGCGTTGAGCTGTACGGTGAACACGCCGCCGGTGAGAACCACATTGGCGATGGTCTGCGTCGATCCGATCTGGTTGCCGCCGATCGGCGGACTTCCACTGCCGGGCTGGTCCCACAGGCTGAACTGGAAATCACAGGTCCCGTCGATGAGGCTCTGATTGTGCTGGAGGTCGCCCTGGAATGTAAAGGCTGTGCCCAAGGGGACCTGGCCCGTCGCCCGGCCGACCGCAAGAAGAGCAGGGATGACGAGCAGCCAACGTCGCACCAATGCAGCTTTCATCGTTCTCCTCCGGATTGGCGTCACCGTGCTTTCTTCCTCCGCGGTGGCAGTGTGACGCCGCAAGGCCATCGCGAGTCCAGGACGGGAAGTCTCCCCGAGAATCAGGGCCCGTACGCTATACCCACTTCGGGACGAACGACCTGCTCAGGATCTGCTCTTCCACCGCCTTCTTGGCGGCGCGAATATGGTCGCGTACGAGGCGCACTGCGTCCTCCTCGCGGCCCTCTTCAATGGCCTTGAGAAGGGCGAGATGCTCGTCCCGGACCATCCTGGGGTCCCGCCCCGCCCGCACCACCTTGCCGAGGGCGCGGTAGTGTTCCGACAGCCGTACCAGCATCGAGTTGCCCGAAAGATGGATCAGGCGCTGGTGGAACTCCCGGTCCAGTGACGCCATCTCCTCATCGTGCCCGCCCGCCGCGGCGAACTTCCAGATCCGGTC
Organism: Planctomycetota bacterium; assembly: GCA_016209665.1. Taxonomy (GTDB): domain Bacteria; phylum Planctomycetota; class Phycisphaerae; order UBA1845; family PWPN01; genus JACQVT01. The sequence goes on from JACQVT010000213.1 coordinate 3,097, forward strand.
CGCCAACTCCGCCAGTTCGCGCAACTGGGCCCGGGTGGCGTGCTGACAACAGAGCCGGACGGCCAGGCATTCGTGGGCCTCGCGGACGTCGAAGGACTCCAAGAGGCGCTCCGCATTCAACTCGCCGACGAACGCGCCGCGGTTGTCCACGGTCTCGACAAGGCCGCTGGCCTGTAGTTCAAGCAAGGCTTCACGGACCACGCACTGAGCCACGCCAAGCTGCCTGGCCAACTGGATTTGCACCAGTTTGGACCCCGATCGGCACTGCCCACTGAGGATCATCTGCTGCAAACGGTCTCGGACTTGGTGGCGTGCCAGACGAGGAGCGGTTTTGGTTGCTGACGGAGCGGTACGCATGCGAGTGCCTAACTCCAGTTACGCAGGATTAGCGATATTCACGATCAATTATCAATAGAGTATACGCCAACCTACCGGCCCAGATCAAGGGCGGCGTTCCGCCGGCGGTGAGGTTTCAGTCCCCGATGGTGTCCGGCCGGGGTCCGTGCATGGGGCTGTGGCCTCGTTACCGGTGCCGGCGGTTCCCCGCCCGGGGGCTTGTTGAACGGCCCCCCGACGAGGGAGAGTTCCCTGGGATGCCCGGTTCCACCTCCGGTCAGTTTATTTGCCTGCCTTGGCACCCACGAATTGGAACGAATACAGCTTGGCCGAGCGCATCCAAAGATGGAGCCGGACGGGTTGGCCGCCCAGGTTCGAGACATCGGGATCGCCCTGCCACGTGACCGTGTGGCGCACGTTGTTGGCCATGATGGGGTCGCAGTCCTGGAGACGGCGTCCCGAGATGGGGCGGTTGGTCACGTCGCGGATCTCGGCGCGGGCGCTGCCCGCGGCTGAGACATTGACGTTCAACTGCAGCCGGTCTCCCTCGAAGACAACGACCGGTGTCGTCAGCCACCCGCCCGCGTATGCGGCGTCGGCCGAACAGAATCCGTCCAGACGCTGCTGGACCGCGCCGATCCAGCCCCAGCGACGACGGTCGCGGGCGTCGTGCTTCGACTAGCGGCGGGTTCCGCCGTGGCCGAAATCGATGCCGCTGTAGTACTGGTAGAT
>JACQVT010000214.1 GCA_016209665.1 Planctomycetota bacterium
AGTTACGGAGAACCTGATCCGACCGGCGCTGGAGCGCATCGGCGCGGGGTGGGACCAGGGCAGGGTTGCGCTCAGCCAGATCTACATGAGTGGACGCATCTGCGAAGAGCTGATGGCCGCCATGCTCCCCGCGGCCGGTACCGACCGAAAGGATCAGCCCAGGATCGCGATAGCCGTGCTCGAGGACCATCACCGGCTCGGGAGCCGCATCGTCCTGTCGGTGCTGCGAGCGAGCGGATTCGAGATCCTGGACTTTGGCCACGGAGTCAAGGCGGATCACCTGGCCCAACGGGTCGTGGCTGAAGGCGTGAGCATTCTGCTCATCTCGGCCTTGATGCTCCCGTCGGCCCTGAAGGTCAAGGATGTACGATACAGACTCCAGGAGCTCGGGGCCGACGTACGCATGGTGGTCGGGGGAGCACCGTTCCTGTTCGATGCCCAACTGTGGCAGGAGGTCGGCGCCGACGTGATGGGCAGGAACGCCGGCGAGGCAGTGGAGATCGTTGCCAGGATGACCGGCGGCGTGTCATGACGGACCTCACCTCGTTGCAGCGCGTACTGCTCGCCCTCGGACATCAGGAGCCGGATCGCGTCCCGTTCTTCTTGCTCGTCACCATGCATGGCGCCAGAGAGCTTGGCGTGTCGATCCGAGAGTACTTCTCCAGGCCGGAGCACGTGGTCGAAGGCCAGCTCCGGATGCGCGCGCGCTATCGCCACGACTGCCTGTACAGCTTCTTCTATGCCGCGGTCGAGGTCGAGGCGTGGGGCGGCGAAGTGCTCTATCGGGACGACGGTCCGCCCAACGCCGGCGCACCCATTGTTCGCAAGCCCGTGGACATCGAGCACCTGCACCCACCGAAGATCGGCGAAGCGGCGTGTCTCACCAAGGTGTTGACAGCCCAGCAGATGTTGAAAGCCAGGGTGGGCGATGACGCCCCGATCATCGGCGTGGTGATGTCGCCCTTCTCTCTGCCGGTGATGCAGATGGGATTCGACCGCTACCTCGAGCTGATCTACGAGCAACCGGATCTCTTTGATCGGCTGATGCAGGTGAATGAGGAGTTCTGCGTGGCGTGGGCCAATGCGCAGTTGGAGGCGGGCGCAACCGCGATTACCTATTTCGATCCGGTGTCCTCCAGCACCATCATCCCCCGAGAGCTCAGCCTGAAGACGGGGCTCACGATCGCCCGGCGCACCATCGCCAGGATCAAGGGCCCCACGGCGGTGCACATGGCCTCCGGGCGATGCCTGCCAATTGCGGACGATCTGCTCCAGACCGGGGCCGCGGTCGTCGGGGTCAGCGCCCTGGAGGACCTCGCCGCGCTTAAGGCCGTTTGGAGAGGCAAGCTCTCGATCCTGGGCAACCTGAACGCCATCGAGATGCGGCGCTGGACCCCGGAACAGACGCAGGCGGTGGTGCGGGATGCCATCGCCACGGCCGGCCCGGGTGGCGGCTTTATCCTCTCCGACAACCACGGCGAGATCCCCTGGCAGGTGCCCGAGGACGTGCTGCTGGCCGTGTCTGACGCTGTTCACCAGTGGGGACGCTATCCCCTCGATTGGGCGAGCGAGGATGCCGGACAGGCTGCATCTGCTGGTCTGTGAGAATCTGCAGCGGGAAGTGGCGGCGGCCGTCGAAGCCGAGGGCTTCGCCGATGTGGCCGTCAGCACCTTCCCTGCGCACTGCAACCGGCCGCGCGCCGCCTGGGACGCGTTGCTGAGCATCGCTGCCGGCGAACGCAACGGGAACCCGACCCAGCTCATCTGTGGTCCTTGTGGCGACGTGCCGGAAAGCTATCCGCAGGCTCATGGCCGGTTCCACGTCCTCAAGGTGGAGCGGTGCTGTCACCTGTTCGCCGGTAGAACGATCGTCGATGGTTTGCTCGACGAAGGTGCTTACCCGCTGATCCCGGGGTGGCTGGCGCATTGGCAAGACTACGTGGACCCCTCCGCTCCGGACCCCGAGCGGTCGCGGGCATTCCGCGGAGAGTCCGCGACCAGCCTAGTGCTGCTTGATACCGGCGTCGATGCCAGCAGTCCCGAGCTCCTGCGCGACCTGGCCGAACGCGCCGACCTGCCGTTCAGGGTCATACCCGTCGGGTTGGAGTACTTTCGGCTGCTCTTGACGCGGATTGTGCTGGCATGGCGACTGGAGCGCGACAGAGACACGTCAGCCGCGGCCCTGGCGGATGCGAACCGGCGATCGGCCGGGTATGCGACGGTGGTTGACCTGATCGGCGGCTTGACCAGGATCATGACCGAGGCGGAGGCCATCGAACACATCTTCGACGTGTTCACGGCGCTCTTCGCGCCGGCCAGCATGGTGTATATCCCACTGCTGGACGGCCGGCCGGGGCGCATCCGCGCACGCCCGGCTGCGCCCCCCGAATCCGACGCAACCGCCGGTCCCCTGGCCGGCAGCGCGGATGAC
>JACQVT010000192.1 GCA_016209665.1 Planctomycetota bacterium
GCGGGCAAGCACGTGTACTGTGCCAAGCCGATCGCGGTTGACGTGCCGGGCTGTGCATCCATCGAAGCGGCCGGCCGCAAGGCGACGAGCAAGAAGCTGGTGTTCCTCGTCGATTTCCAGACGCGGGCCAACGAGTTCTATCGCGAGGCCGCCAAGCGCATCCACCGGGGCGACATGGGCCGGCTGGTCTGCGGCGTGGCCGGCTATCCGTGCGGGGTCATCGGCCTGGAGGCGCCGGCGACGTCCGAGGACCGGCTGCGGAAATGGTACTGCACGAAGGCCATCAGCGGTGACTTCATCGTCGAGCAGAGCATCCATTCGCTGGACGTGACCACTTGGATGATCAACGCGGCTCCGATCGCAGCGATGGGCCGCGGCGGCAGTAAGGGACTGCGGCGGTACGGCGACATCTACGACCACTTCACGCTGGTGTACGAGTTCCCCGACAACGTGGCGGTGTCGTTCCACTGCGAGCAGATGTGCCACGGCTCGCCGAACGAGATCATGTGCCGCATCTACGGGGCCAACGGCACGTTCGACAGCGATTACCTCACCCACGTGTGGATTCATTCGCCCGACAAGGGCTACGCGGGCGGCGAGTTCAAGGACCTGTACGACAGCGGGACCATCGTCAACATCAAGGAGTTCCACGAGGCCATCACCGGCGGCCGGTACGACAACGAGACCGTGTCCCAGTCGGTCCGCAGCAACCTGACGGCGATCCTGGGCCGCGAAGCCGCCTACGCCAGAAAGCGGCTGACCTGGGAGGCTCTGATGGCCTCGACGCAGCGGTTGGAGCCCGACCTGTCGGGGCTGAAGTCCTGACGTGGCGGAGAAGGTCAAGACCGTCCGGCAGGCACTGGAAGTGTTGCAGTCGGGCCAAGTCTAATCCGTCGAGGACAAGTGTTGGCGCGGAGGTGGATATGCTCCCCCGATGGAGCTGGCGATGGGTGGCATTGAGCGTTGCCGGCATCCAACTGGGGGGCGCTGCGGGCTGCGCGAAGGCCCCGAGCGGCACATGGCGTTACAAGATCTACCCGGACAAGCTGCGGCAGACGATCGACTTCGAGGCGGACGTGCTGCCGGGGCAGGTGTTCAAGCTGGTGATCCCCGAGATCATCACGGACGAGCAGGAGATTCTGATTCCCTGGAGCCAGGACGTGCCGGCGTGGGACATCGGGCCCAACCGGGCGGCATGGACCTGCGAGCGGCCGGGCATCGTCCGCATGGCGGCGGCGGTGCTGTTCGACGACGGTTTGATCGAGGCCCGGGTCGAGATCACCAACCTGTCGTCGCGGACGTGGCACCTGGCCAACGCGTTCACGTGCTTCGCGTTCTACGAAGCGCCGCGGTTCGACAACCCCGAGCTGGACCGGATGTTCTTCCCGGTCGAGGGGCGTTGGCGGTCGGTGGCGGACCTGTTCGCCGAGAAGAGCCCCGGCGACGGGCCGTACACGTTCTTTCCGGTGCGGGGCGGGCCGCGGATCAGGGACATGATGGTCGTGCGGCTGGTCAAACAGACGCATCCGCAGATGATCGACGCCGGCGCCGGATGCGTGGTGTCGACCGATGGCGAATGGGTGGCGGGCATCAGTTGCGAGCATCCGGCCTACGTGTTCTGTAACCGCAAGGAGCGGTGCCTGCACGCCAACCCGGTGTTCGACGACGCGGAGCCGGGCGCGACCGCGCGGGCGAGCAGCTATGTGCGCATCATGCGGGGCGGCGTGGCGGAGTTCGCGAGGGCTATCGCGCGGCAATGAATTGCCGCGGTCCTGGGCGGAAGATGGCGGGCAGCGGGGATGGAAATGCGTCCACGGAGTGACAGATGAGCTGCGGGGGGAAGGTTCTCTTTCTGTGCTCGGGCAACTATTACCGCAGCCGGTTCGCCGAGGTGCTGTTCAACGCACAGGCCGAGGCGGCGGGGCTGGCGTGGCGGGCGGACTCGCGGGCGGTGACGCTGGGGGAGAGCCTCAAGTATATCCGCGGGCCGATCTCGCCGTTTGCGGTCGAGGGCCTCACCGCCCGCGGCATCGTGCTGGAGGCCGACGTTCGCCATCCGATGCAGGTGGTCGAGGCGGACATTGCCGGCAGCGATCGGGTCATCGCCATGAAGGAGGCCGAGCACCGCGATCCGCTGGAGAAGCTGTTTCCCGCCCTGACCGACCGCATCGAGTACTGGCACATGCACGACATCGACTGCGCCGAGCCGGCGGCGGGCTTGGCCGGGATCGAGGGGGCGATCGGGGAGCTGATCGAGGAGTTGAAAGCACGGAGTTGAGCCGTCGTGAGGTCGACGGAACGAAAAAAAGGCACGCTCGTCTGCGTGCGTCTCAGGTTATCGCAGACGAGCGTTTTGGAGGGATATTGACCGTGCATCCCAAAACCCTGAAAACGGACCGGCTGGAAGCCGGTCCCACACGGGTTGCAGGAGGCACTCTTAGTTGCCGGACGGCGTCGTATCGACCGGCCGGGTCAGGGGGGCGCGGTTCACGCGGCCCATGTGGTGTCGCGGCAGCACGTTGCGGAGCTGCGTGACCCGGCCCCGGCGGCTCGGATTGAGCGGACGATACTTGAACAGCGGTCTGGCCATGTGTTTCTCCTCACTCCTGGCACTTCAACCGAAGCGCCGCACACAGGCGAACGACAGATCCCGTCGAGGGGTACGATGGCAGGAAGGTGAGATCGGGGCAGCAACGGTTGCCCTCCTGAGCTGCTCAACCTTCTTATCGGCGAACCGCCTCGCAAATCATGAAAGAAGTAGAGGGGCCGGGAGTCTGACCGTTAGAATGGATGCCGGCCGGGCCTTCTCTTCGACCCTAGGCACCACTTTCTCCGTAGACGTTATTCCCTTGACTCGCCGGCCCCTCTCAGCCCGGCCGGCATCCGACAAACCTTTTCGTCCCGGCGGATCCGCCGCCGGGGCGGCAAGAAACCTGAAGTCACCGCAGGGATCGCCGGGGACGCAGTGGCCCGCACGATCGAACAACGGCAACGGGACGGAGTGCACTGTACGGTTGTCGATTCGTTCCGTTGCCGCCCGAGAAACCCCGACACCTCCTTTCCTTAAAACGCGCCCCACTGCGGTCCTGGCGCTCCCTGCGGTGACCGATCTCGACTCAATCCGATTCTCCGTTACGGGGGGAGTCGGCGGCGTACCGCTCCGCCCAGTCGCTTCGCAGCAGGGCAAAGCGATACTCATCCACGTAGTGCCCGCCGCGGTAGTGGGCCTGCCGGGCACAGCCTTCCTGCACGAACCCGACCTTCTGGTAGGTGCGGATGGCCCGCCAGTTCTCGGCCAGCACGCTCAGCTCGACGCGGTTGAGGTTCAGTTCCTCGAAGGCGAACTGAAGCAGCAGCCGAACCGTCTCGCGCCCGTAGCCTCGGCCCTTGGCGGCGTGCTCGCCGATGCAGATGCCCAGGACGGCGCTGCGGTTGACCGGGTCCACGCGGTGCAGGCCGGCCGAGCCGATCAGCCGGTCGCCCTGCTTGGCCACGACGCCGAACGTGTAGTCGGCAGCGGTCTTGCCCTGCGACTCGATGAACTCGCGTTCGCGGGCCGCGTTCAGCGGCGGACGATGGAGCAGGTACCGGCGGTTCACCGGGTCGTTGATCCACCGGCGGAGCAACGGCTCGTCCTCGAGTTCGAGCGGGCGGAAATAGACCCGCGGCCCCTCGCAGTACACGACCGGCTCGGCGGGGCTGGAAGCCGAGATTCTGACCCGGCTGGGCCGCAACGATGCCGCGGGCGGCCCGAGTTCGTTGGCCGGAATCGTCAATGTGCCGCTCATGTCCATACCTCCCAGCGATGGCGCACGGATTCCCCGCCCGCGCCGTAAGCGCTGTAAGAAACCACCAGCATTCAGCGGAACACGGTTGCACCGGCCTCTGAACCGTGTATGATGATCACGTCAGGACCGCAAGACTCCTCGAGTTTTCGTGTTCCTGCCCGGCAGCGGTCGTCACCACCGATCGCTGCCAACTCTTTTTCATTCGCTCGACTCACTCTCACCCGTCGGTCGCGGACAGTCTTTGCGTTGCCGACAAACCCTTGATCCTTCGTTCCCTCATCGCTTCGATGCCCCGGGACAAGCCCGGCGGCTCGTGGTTGACCATCGATCGGGCTGTTGGTTTCAGGACGAACCTGAAAACGTTGTGTCCAACAAAAAAGCCCTGCAACCTTCTGGGGCCGCAGGGCTTATGATTTCCTCGGAAACCAGCTTACCCTACGGCCCATCGTCACCATCGATGCACAGGCCGCGGAAATAGACCTTCGTCGTATTGGCGGCCTGCTCCGCGCACATCGGGTGCACGACCGGCGAGGTCGTCTGCGTGAGGCACCAAACTGTCGAGGTCAAGCTGGTCATGGTATCCAAATCCCGACGCTATCTTACCGTCGCCTACAGTATAGCACAATCATCGGACGTGTCAAGGCCAAACGTGAAAAACATTTGAAGTTCAGCAGATTGTCGGGAATCCGAGGTCAAAGCCCGGGGGCGGCCAACCCGGGGCGGGCGTGGGATAGGCTCGCGGCGTGCGGCCGTCTTTGTCACGGGGGGTAGAAATGGTTAAGATGAATGAGTTGGCCGCCAGTGGGGACCGGGGGGCGGGCCGGCGGGTTCAGGCGGGTTCAGGCGGGTGCGGAACGTGGCGCGAGTTCCGTTTTCATGAGAAAGCGAATACCCCAGAAATTCCTCCGCGGCAGCGGCGTGGACGTGTTCAACGGCAACGAGCTGCTGTTCAAGGGCGGGCTGGAGACCGACGGCGGCGTGCACCTGATGACGGGCTATCCGGGCTCGCCGGTGGCGACGTTCTTCGACGTCATGGCCGCCTGCGCGCCGCTGCTGAAGGAGCGGGGCATCGAAGGCCGGCTGGCCAACAACGAGGCCCTGGCGGTGGCGGCGGTCAACGGCTCGCAGATGGGGCCGCTGCGGGCGATGGCCGTGTTCAAGTCCGTCGGGCTGCACGTGGCGAGCGATGCCCTGGCGTTGGGCAGCCTGGCCGGGGTCCACCCGGAAGGGGGAGCGGTCATCGTCATCGGAGACGACCCGTGGAGCGAGTCGACGCAGGTGCCGGCGGACTCGCGCTTCCTGCTGCGGCATCTGTTCGTGCCGGTGCTCGAGCCCAGCACCCCGCAGGAGATAAAGGATTACGTCGGGATCGCGTTCGATCTGTCGCGGGCCGCCAACCTGTACCTGGGCTACATCATCACGACCACGCTGGCCGACGGCGGAGGTACGGTGACGTGTCGGCCCAATCACTACCCGCTGACCAACCGCAACCATCCCTTCGAGCTGAACACGGGCCTGCTCAACCTCGAGAAGACGGTGCTGCTTCCGCCGCGGACGGGGCGAAACGAAGTCGAGATGCCCGAGCGGTACGAGCGGTTGCATCGCGAGGCGGCCCGGTTGGGGCTGAACCGGCTGATCGACGTCGAGGGGCAGGACGAGGTCCTGATCGTCACCAGCGGGATGGCGTACCAGTACGTGCAACAGGCGCTGGCGAACGTCGGCCTCGAGGGCCGGGTACCGATCCTCAAGCTGGCGATCACGTTTCCGCTGGACCGCGGGCAGATCGAGCCGCTGCTGGCGCGGTTCGACCACGTGGTGGTCGTCGAGGAGCGGCGGTCGTTCATCGAGGAGCAGATCGCCGAGATCGCCGTGCGGTTCCGTCAGCGGACTCACTCGGCGGTGGCCGACATCTGGGGCAAGCAGTTTCCGGCGGACGCGAGCGGCGTCCCGTCGGCGCTGGGGTTGAACGCCTCGATCGTGGCCGACCGGCTGGGACGGTTCCTGCGGGCGATCGCCTCGCCGCTGGCCCGGCGGGCGGCGGCGGGCATCGAGGCGGAACTGCGGCTGATCGGCGAGGCGGGTCGGCTGGACGCCCAGATCGCAGCCCGGACGCCGACGTTCTGCCCGGGCTGTCCACACCGCGACTCGTCGAACGTGCTGCTGGAGATCAAGAAGCAGTTCGCCGACGAGGCCTACATGCGACGGCGGCACCGACGGGGGGCGGTGGACCTGGTGTTCCACGGCGACACCGGCTGCTACACGATGCTGATGTTCGAGCCGAACTCGACGCTGATGCACAACTACTCGGGCATGGGCCTGGGCGGGGGAACGGGCAGCGGGATCGACCCGTTCATCACGAACAAGCAAGTCGTCTTCATGGGCGACTCGACGTTCTTCCACTCGGGACTGACGGCAATCAGCCATTCGGTCGCGGGCCGGCAGGACCTGCTGTACATCATCCTGGCTAACGACACGACGGCGATGACCGGCCACCAGCCGCTGCCGACGCTGAACCGGGACCTGCTCGGCCGGCCGATCATGGCCCAGGACATCGAGCGGACGGTCAAGGCCCTGGTCGGCCCGAACGTGCCGGTCATGCGGATCGACCCGTCGCATCGTCCGGCGTACAAGGCGATGTTGGAGAAGGCGATCCTCACCGACGGCGTGAAGATCCTGATCGCCGACAAGGAATGCGGGATCACCTACAACCGCCGCCAGATGCGGCAGGAGCGAGCGGAACTCGGCAAGGTGGGTTTCCTGGCCCGCAAGACGTACATGAACGTCACGCCGGAGGTCTGCGAGTTCTGCCTCGAGTGCACGAACAAGACGGGCTGCCCCGGCCTGCGGATCGAATCGACGGATTACGGTCCGAAGATCGGCACGGACCTGTCGTGGTGCGTGAATGACGGCGGCTGCGCCAAGATCGACGCCTGCCCGTCGTTCGAGGAAGTCACGATCATCCGGCGGCAGGCCCCGACGCCGCGTGGCCACAACATCAACCTCGACGACATCCCCGAGCCGACGCACGTGTGCGGTGGGAGCGGCCGGTCGTTCGGCGGCGATGCCTGGCGGGCGTGGGTTGCCGGTGTCGGCGGGATGGGGATCGGCACGGTGACGAGCATCCTGGTGCACGCGGGCCGACACGAGGGCTACCACGTCCAGTTCAGCGACAAGAAAGGGCTGGCGATCCGCAACGGCGGGGTTTACTCGCAGCTCGTGTACAGTCGGCCCGATCGACCCGTCGGCATGACGGTGGGCTACGGCAAGGCCGACTTGCTGCTGGGTGTCGATCTGCTGGAGGCGGTGCGAGCGGTGGACGCCAGCGCGCCGTTCCGCGTGGCCGACCCGCGGCGGACCGCCGTGGTGGTGAACGTCGACTGCACGCCAACGATCCTGATGCTCATGGGCCGCGAGAACATCGACCCCGACGAGCTGCAGACGGCACTGCACCGAGCGACGCGGGCCGACCGGTATTTTGCGGCCCGGGTGTCGTCGCTGTGCGAGCGGATTTTCGGCACCAAGCTGTACGTCAACATCGTCATGCTGGGCGTGGCCTACCAGCGGGGGCTGATCCCGGTGTCGCTCGAGGCGATCCGCGACGGCATCCGCAGGTCGGTGCGGGCGGATCTGGAGAAGAACCTGCGGGCGTTCGACGTCGGGCGCAAGTTCGTCACCAACCCCGAGTTATTCGGGGAGATCTTCAGCGACAGCCGGTTATCGGACTCGCTGGCCCGGATCGTGCGGGCCAAGGCGGCGTACCTCAACATGCGGCTGCTGGGGTCTCGGCGGGCTTTGCGCGGCGACCGGCCCGGCGCCGGCGGCAAGCGGCGGCTGCCCGACACCAAGCTGGCCCGGGCCTACAAGCACATGGTCTACACCACGCTGCGGGCCTGCCGCGAACTCGATCGGCAGACGATGCGGGACATCGCGATCCGCATCTACGACCTGATCCAGTGGGGCGGCATCCGCTACGCTCAGCGGTACGTCGAGCGGGTGCGGCGGACGTTCCTGGCCGACCATGAGAAACACGACTTTGCGGCCACGCGGGCGGTCGTCTGGAACCTCGCCAAGCTGATGCTGATCAAGGACGAGTTCTACGTGCCGCACCTGCTGACGAGCTACGAGAAGTTTCGCCGCGACCGCCAACGCTACAACGTCAACCCCGCCAACGGCGACCGGATCAAGTATCGGCGGACGTTCCATCCGCGGTTCTTCGGGCGCAAGTTCAACCTCCGGGTACCGCACTGGACGTTGTACATCCTGCGGAACCTGCGCTTCCTGCGGCACGTTCTACCGCTCTATCGACGGGAGGAGCGGCAGTTCCTGGCCTGGTACGAGCGGATCGTCGACGGCCTGCAGCTCAACGATGACGCCACGTACTCCCTGTGGGTCGAACTGCTCCAAGCGGTGCGCACCGTGAACGGGTACGCGGAGTACCGTGTTCCCCGCATGGACGCCGCCCGGGCCCGCGTCGACCAACTCATGACGACAATCCGCCGGATCGAGGGCGGTGGCGTCCGCACGGCGATGACGGGGTGAAAACCCCCAGCCATCTGTCCATCCAGGCCTTCTCTCCCTGCCTATTCAGATAGGTTGTATCTTCCAAAACTCGGTGCTATGCTCGCCCGCGTCGAGTGACCGGCCTGGCACTTATCGGCCGTAACACGAGGACGCCATAGGAACGTCATCTTCGCACCAAGAAGGCGGGCAAGGATGCCCGCCCCCCAAGCTGACACGGGAACGCAACAATAACGTCGTATTCCCGATGGACTTTGGGGGGTAGGCGCGGAAGAATTCCGCAACAGGTCAGTTCGTGGGGCACGCAGTTCGGCAGGCAGCCTCGGGCCGTGAAGCTGCCGCCCAGGGAAGTTTTTAATCTCGGCACAAGCAGGGCAGTGGTTCAACGGGAGCCGGCCCTGACCGTGAGTGCGACAAAGGGTGGGGACCGCGGCCGTCTTAGACGCTTCGGGAGGTTCATGGTGTCATCGTCAAAACCTGCGCTGAAAGTAGCCGTCCTGGCGAGCCTGGTGGCTCTACCGTTCATGTTCGGGGCGAACTGCACGCCGCCGCTCGGTCCCGCGGGGGATCCGGCCGGGTCTCCGCTGCCCGCGGGCACGGGGACGGATGCCAGCGGCGCTCCGATCCGCCGGCCGCCAACGGCCAGCGATCCGATCACCCTCTCCGCCAACAAGTCGGTCGTGGTCACGGGTCTCAACCAGGCGACCCACCAGGTCATCACGCTGAAGATCATCGCGCCGAGCGACATCGACCCGTCATTCTTCATCATTCGGATCGCCCAAGTGCTCGACGCGAACGGGAACGTGTTGTTCGAGGCGGCCAGCGCCAACGACGTCGCCCCGGCGCAGTTCGGGACGCTCGGTCCGCTGCAAGAGGACCTGACGTTCACCTATACGCCGCCGGAGCTGGTGGTCGAACCGCTGAAGGTCCTGATCGGCCTGTCGGCGCCGGCACCGGCCGATAACGCCAAGGCAACAACGTCCGCCCAGGCCATACCGGGGGAAATCGTCCTGGCCACGTTTACGATCGAGGTGCTGCCGCCGGATTCCGTATTGCGGGTCAGCGCGCGGGCGTTCCCGCGTTCGATCACCGTGGACGGCAACGGCGGTCCGAGCGCGACCACCACGACGCTGCGGGCCGAGGTCTCGGGCGGCAAGCTGATCCCGGGCACGCTGTACGAGGTCTTCTGGACGGCGCAGGGGCTGCCGCTGACCCCGGCGGGCACGTTTGAGACATTGGTCCTGGACGACACGGACAACAACGGCCTCGATGACGCGATCGTCGCCGAACGTGCGGTGACCGCCAACGAACTGGCGGCGCTGACCGGCACGACGGGCGAGATGCTGCTCAACGTGACCGCGCGCGACCAGACCGGCCTGCAGATCAACGACGTGGTGTCGGTGGTGGTCAACCCCGCCCTGACGGTGGCCGCGACGATGACGCCCGAGGTGTTCGTGGGCGACGGCGAGTTGCGGACGATGCTGGCCGCGAACGTCAGCGGCGGAGCGGGGGCCTATGAGTTCCAGTGGAGTTCAGACCCGGTGATCCCGGGCCTGTTCGACGAGGTGGACACCACGGCACAACAGATATCGGTGCGGGCCCGGGACCTCGGGGACCAGCAGGTCTCGTTCACCGTGGTGGTGACGGACGGCGCGGGCAACACGGCCAGCGCGCTGGCCCGACGGGGCGGCGGCGATCCGAACGATCCGCCTCCCCCGGTGCCGGACGACCTGGTCGTCTCGATCGCGACCCCGCCGACCTGCTCGGTCGTGGGCGGCACGATGGTCCTGGACGGCGTGGTTTCCGGCGGGGTAGCGCCGCTGACGTTCCAGTGGTCGGCGGCGTGCGGGAGCTTCACCGACGCGACGGCGGAGGATACGACGTGGACGGCGCCCGCCGACGGCCAGACGTGCTCGATGACGTTCACGGCCACCGATAAGAACGGCCTGAGCCGCAGCCAGACGATCGCGGTGACGACCGCGGCGCCGATCGTGTCGTTCGTTGCCGCCGGCTCGGATACCGATCCGGAGACGGTGGTGGCCGCCGACGCCGACGGGCACCAGGTGCAGGTCGCCCTGTCGTTGCCGCCGGGTTGTGCGCTGCAAACGCCGGTAACGGTGGACGTCGTCGATCTGGGGACGGGGACGGCGACAGTGGGGGCGGACTACACGGCCCTGGCGGTGCCGACGACGGTAACGTTCCCCGCGGGGTCAGTCAACGGTGACACGCAGGCTGTCGACGTTATCTTGGCCGACGATCCGATCGTCGAGGGGCCGGAGACGATCCGGCTCGGGCTGACCAACGCCACCGGCGGGGCAGTCCTCGGCTCGACGGTCGAACATGCGGTCACGATTACCGACGATGACCAGGCGGTTCTGACCATCGCCGACGCGAGCGCGGTGGAAGGCGGGACGATGGACTTCATCGTCAGCCTGAGCGCCCCGTCCAGCCAGGACGTGAGCGTGTTCGCGGCGACCTCGCCCGGGACGGCCGGGGCGGCGGACTACACCTCCAACGCCCAGGTCATCACGTTCGTGCCGGGCGGGCCGCTCACCCTGCCGTTCAGCGTGACCACGCTGGCGGACGACCTCAACGAAGGCGACGAGACGTTCTACGTCAACCTGATGAGTGCCAGCGGGGCGACGGTTGCCGACGGGCAGGGCGTGGGGACGATCGTCGACGACGATCTGCCGCC
>JACQVT010000193.1 GCA_016209665.1 Planctomycetota bacterium
GCTCCCGCTGGGTTTCGAGGTGCGGCTGGACAAGTTCCGCGTCGGCCGGTACCCCGGCAGCGGTCAGCCCCGGTCGTTCGAGAGTCACGTCACGTTCATCGACGCCGGCGGCGGCGAGCAAGGCCGCGTCATCAGCATGAACAACCCGGCGAAGTTTGGACGCTACCGCCTGTTTCAGTCGAGCTATCAGCAGGGTCGCTCTGGGCCGGCCACCAGCGTGCTGAGCGTCTCCTGGGACCCGGGTCAGCCCATCGTGTTCGCCGGCTACATTGGGGTCATCGCGGCCATGCTGTACGTACTCGGCACGCGCGTCAGGGGCAAGAAGAACGAAAAGAACGGGACTGCCGACGGGCCCGCTCCAACGCCGGTTAAGACCGTCGGCCTACGGGTCCCCGGCCGGGCGAATGGCCTTGTGTTGCTCCTTGGCGTTCTTGGCGTCTTGGCGGTTCAACCATCTTGGGCACGGGCGGCCGCCGGCAACAACCTTCCCCAACATCTGGACCTGAGCATCGTCCGGGCGATCCCAGTGCAGCACAACGGACGGTGGATGCCGCTGGACACGGTGGCCCGAGACGTGGTTGAATCGGTCACGGGCGAGATGGCCTACCGCGGGCAGGACGCGGTGTTGTGGCTGCTGGCCTGGACGTTCGAGCCGCGGGCCTGGCTGGACGAGCCTCTGATCACGATCCGCTCGGCCGAGCTGCGCAGTGAATTGAAGCTGCCGGCGGACCAGGAGGTCTTCTCGTACGCTCATCTCGTGCGGCATCAGCCGTTGCGGAAACTGATGGACGAGGTATCGCAGCGGTCGGGCAAAGGCAAGCCCAACCCGCTGGAGTCCAAGGTCAGCGACATCAATCAGAAGCTGGGCGGACTGCAGGACGTGTTCCAGAACGAGGTGATCCGGCCGATCCCGGATGCCTCCGACGCAACCGGCGCCTGGGAGCCGATCGACCTGCCCGCCCGCGGCGACAACGCCACGCTCACGCCGCTGCAGGCCGCCTGGTCGGACCTGCGGTCGGCGTTCCTCGCCGACGACGCGAACCAGTTCGCGGACGCCGCGAAGCGGTTGTCGGCCGAGTTGGCCAAGCTGCCCGCGGCCCATCGGCCCAACCCGCGCGTGATCGACACGGAACTCGTCTACAACCGTATCCATCCGTACAACTTGGCGTGGAAGATCATGGTGCTGGGGGCGGTGCTGGCCGCGGTGGCGGTCGGCGTCAACCGCAGATGGATGGACGCCGTCGCGATCGTTGCCCTCCTGGCCGGGTTCGGCGCACTGTCTTACGGCATGTGTCTGCGGTGGCAGATCGCCGGCCGAATCCCGGCCGCCAACATGTTCGAGTCCCTGTTGTTCCTGAGCTGGGGAGCGGGGGCGTTCGCCATCGTGTCGATGCTGGCCATGCGGGATCGGCTGGTGCCGCTGACCGCGTCGGGCCTGGGAGCGCTGTCACTGTTCCTCGCCGACGTGCTGCCGCTGGACCATTTCATTCGGCCGATCCCGCCCGTGCTGATGGACACCGTCTGGATGTCGATCCACGTGCCGGGCATCATGGTCTCTTACGCCGTGCTGGCCCTGGCGACGCTGATCGCCCACGCCCAGATCGTAACGATGGCCCTGGCGCCGCGGCGGCAACAACTGATCGCCAAGCTCGACTCGCTCCACTACTGGTACGTCCACGTCGGTACCATCCTGCTTGGGGCGGGCATCATCACCGGAAGTATGTGGGCTGCCTCGTCGTGGGGACGCTACTGGGGCTGGGACCCCAAGGAAGTCTGGTCGCTGGTCGCGTTCCTGGCCTACCTCGTGATCCTGCACGTGCGGACGGACCATGAGGTGATGCCGGGATGGATCTACGCGGCCGGGTTGGTCCTCGCAGCGGCCCTGTTCGTGGTCGTGGTACCCAAGTTGGCGCCGCTGACGGCCCTTAAGATCGCCAGCCTGGCCGGGGCGGCGGCGGCCGGGGCCGTCTTCATCCTGGCCCGCGGCCAGTTCGCCACCGCCCTCAAGAGCGCGGTCGCCTTCTGGTTCATCATCATGACCTACGTCGGCGTGAACTTCGTGCTGGGCATCGGCCTGCACAGCTACGGGTTCGGCACCGGCGCCGTCGTCCGCTACATGCTGCTGACAGGCAGTATCGACCTGGCCCTGGTGGGCGTACTCACCTGCATCTACCTGGCCCGCCGCCCGTCGGCAACCGTATCCGCCGGGTGACGGATACTTGCCCGGACGGTTTACACCGGGTGTCGTTCCGGTACGATACGGCTTGTCGAATCCTGGGGGGCGGGCATCCTTGCCCGCGCTTCTCCAGACTTGGGGGGCGGGCGTCTTTGCCCGGCCTCCTGCGGACTCGGGGGGCGGGCATCTTTGCCCGCCTTCTTCCGGATTTGGGGGGCGGGCATTTTTGCCCACCTTCTTCCAGATTTGGGGGGCGGGCATCCTTGCCCGCCTTCTTCCGGATTTGGGGGGTGGGCATCTTTGCCCGCCTTCTTCCGGATTTGGGGGGCGAGCATCCTTGCCCGCCTTCTTCGGTCGACCAGTCGGCGTGTGGACCGGCATACGTTGCCAGGAGGATTGCGATGAAGGCGAGCATCAGTCCATGGTCGTTCCCCGGCGGGCTGGGTGGTCTGGCCGACTACGGCCCACCCGCCAAGCAAGCCAAGGCGGCCGGTTTTACCGGCATGGAGGTCGCCCTGTCGCCGCAGGGCTGCATGACCCCCGAGACCACCGAGGCCGACGTCCGCAAGGTGGCCGCGTCGATCCGCTCCGAGGGCCTCGAGATCGCCGGCCTGGCCAGCGGGATGTTGTGGGAGGCCTCGTTGACGCATCCCGACGCCAAGGTCCGCGAGAAGGGCCGCGACCTCGTCCGCCGGATGATCGCGATGGCCCCCATCCTCGGCACCGACGCCATCCTGGTCGTGCCCGGTGCCGTGGACGTGTTCTTCATGCCCGACGCCCCCGTCGTCGACTATCGCGACGCCTGGTCGCGAGCCAGCGAGGCCATCGC
Organism: Planctomycetota bacterium; assembly: GCA_016209665.1. Taxonomy (GTDB): domain Bacteria; phylum Planctomycetota; class Phycisphaerae; order UBA1845; family PWPN01; genus JACQVT01. The sequence continues at coordinate 3,006 of JACQVT010000193.1, forward strand.
CTCGTTGGTGCCCGAGGCCGAGAAGGCCGGCGTGCGGCTCGGCATCGAGAACGTCTGGAACCGCTTCTTGCTCAGCCCGCTGGAGATGTGCCAGTTCGTCGATCAGTTCAAGAGCCAGGCGGTGGGGGCCTACTTCGACGTGGGCAACGTCATGCTGTTCGGCTATCCCGACCAGTGGATTCGGGCCCTGGGCTCGCGGATCGTCCGCGTGCACTTCAAGGACTTCAAGCGGTCGGTCGGCACCGCCGGCGGCTTCGTGGACATCTTGAGCGGCGAGGTGAACTGGCCCGAGGTCACCAAGGCCCTCCGCGAGGTCGGCTACAACAGCTTCTGCACCGCCGAGATGATCCCGCCCTACAC
>JACQVT010000194.1 GCA_016209665.1 Planctomycetota bacterium
CTTCCTGGGTCTTTTGTGGCCCCCGGCGATGATGTCGTCGTGAAGGCAACGCACCGCAAGGAGGCCACGGATGGCAAACATAACGCACAAGGCGCGGTTCGGAAAGCCGCCGATGGTCCCGGCAGGTCGTCGACTTGCCGTGGCTGGCTGATTGCGCCGCCTCGTGTAAAATTGACGCCTCCTGTTAAAGGCAGGATCATTCGAGTAGGGAAGGTTGAGAACCGCTGATGCGATGGCACGACCGGTTTGACTACCAGTGCTCGGCGGACGACCCGGCCCTTTGATTTCCGTGCGCGCGGGGTGGACTCTTGACCCGCATCGGACGCATGGGTCATCCGACCTCAACCAGCTCGAGCTTGAGCAGGGAGGCGATGCGGCGGATGGCGGTCAGTTCGTGGCCGACGCCCAGGGCGCAGTGGTGGGTGGGACCTTCGCGGCACCAGCGGTTGACCCACTCGACCATGCCACAGGGGAACTTGATGCGGCTGTTGGTGTTGCCGATGGCCAGCGTGTCGCCGGGGATGGATTCGCCTTGTGAGGCGAGCAGTTTGAGCCGGCCGTCGGCGGTCTGGGTGAGGGCGAGCACGGTTACCGGGCCCTGCTTGACCTTGGCCTCGACGCTGACGCCGTAGCCGCGCTTTCCGTGGTACAACCCCAGCCCCCGGAGGATCGGCTTGCCCTCGGCGATCTTGAGGTGGAACGGCCCGTCGTGGCCCATGAGCAGGAAGTCCTCGTCGAAGTCCATCGCGTAGAACTCGGTGTAGCTGCCGCCGGCGCCCAGGAGGTCCATGATCTTCATCGCCTGGCAGTTCTTGAGGTCGCCCTCGCCGCTGGCCGGGATGCCCCGGGCGGTGAGCAGCGAGTTGCCCAGGATGAGGCCGGCGCCGAGGCGTTCGTACTGGTTGCCGTCGAGGCCGCGGTAGTAATAGGCCAACCCGTTGAGGTCGAAGTCGGCGACGAGCCGATCGAGGGCGACGGCGACGCGGCACGCCCACGCCATTTCTTCTTCGGTCGGTTTCTTGGCCAGGGGATCAGACGGGCTGTCCTGGCTGATGTCGAACACGGACTCGGCCTCGGCCCGCTTGGCGGCGACGGCCGGGTCGGCGGCGGCAGGCAAACGCTGGTCGAGGTCGCACATCTCGAGCACCTCGAGGTGCGTGCCGAGCTGGGCGGTGTGCTGCGTGAAATCGCTGTACATGTCCAACATGCCGGGGTAGGTGTGGCCGAGGAAACCAATGCGGCTGTCCTTCAGCCGGCGGACGACGGTGGCGGCCCGGACCCAGTCGCGGATCTCGGCCCAGGCGGCCGCGGCGGCCGGATGCTTGGGCGGGGCCTCGCCGAACTGGCCGCGTTCAATGCCCAGCACGCCGGTCACGACGTGAAAATCGATGCGGCTGCGGGCGAAGGCACAACTGATCTCCGGCACGCAGCACGAGCTGCAGTTGGCCAGCCACTCGTAGGTGTCGGTGCGGCGGTAGTCGAGCTGGCTGGCGGGCTGGAGGTTGAGGATGAGCACCGGAGCATTGGCCCGCTGGACGGCCGGCAGCACCTGGCTGCTGGTGGCGTAGGTGCCGACGTAGCAGACGACCAGCTCGACCCGTTCCCGCGCGAACCGATCGCCGGCGGCGGCCGCGTCGGGGGCGTTATCCACCAGGCCCACGTCGACCACGTCGACGAACTCCCCGAGCCGCCGGGCCACCTCGCGCTGGTAGCCCTCCAGCCGCGGCTTCATCGCCGGGAACTGCGGCCAGTACGCCGCCAGCCCGATGCCGAACAAGCCGACTTTGCCTCTCGCTCGCTGCGGTTGAGATGTCATCTTGAACACCCTGTGGTCCCCTCGCGTCACAAGGGCAGGTGAACCACACGACTACTCCATTCCGCCTGGTCACTGCACGCCACCATGAGGAGTATTTCCTGAATGGCCTGGCCCACGGGGAACCGGTCGTTCAGGATGAAGACGCCCGCCAGCACCTGTCCTGCAGCCAACCGTTCATACGCACAATCCGGCATGGTCGCGCGATCATGCGTCAAGACAATGCGATTGTTCTCCGCGGCCCAGGTCAGGACTTCGGGATCATCCACACCGGCAAGGCCAACGTCCTGTACGCGGACCAGATCAAGATCGGGCTGACGCAATAGCAAACCGCGCACGATCTCGCCGTTGAAGTTCTCGTCGGCCAGGAGCCGCAACATCGTCCATCCTCACGCTTGGCGATGGGCGAGCAGCCGAGTCCGGATCTCGCTCAGGTCCCCCTCTTGACCTCCTCTGCAGCGCCGAAGTTCGTCTGCCTGCTGCTCGCGTCGGGCCAGATAGGTCTCGATTTCGCTGCGATGTCGCAGATAGTAGGCGAGAACGGCGTACACGTCCGGAAGCGACAACGTCGCATACCGTTGCACGATCGTTTCCGGGGTTGCGCCATCCTGGAACGCCCGGATGACCAACTCCAGCAGGACGCGTGAACCGCCAACGCGCAGTGCTCCGGCGGCATCTTCACGAAGCGGAGGCGCTTCGGCTTGAACAGTGAAGCCCACGGTACCATCCTCCCGTCCGACTCACCAGCCGCACCCGTCGTGCGACCGAGATGATCTGCTCCAGGTCCCGGGCCGCAGAACCTGTTAGCGTCAGTATACTCTTACGGTCCGGCAGATTCCACCCGCTCGCGGGCGAGCATGGTCGCGTCCCAACTAGAGACACGCCGTTGGGAAACTGGCGAGGCGCCGGGCCACCTCGCGCTGGTCGCCCTGCAGCCGCAGCTTCATGGCCGGAAACTGCGGCCAATACGCCGCCAGCCCGATGCCGAACAAGCCGACCTTACCTCTGTCCTGATGCGATTGCGTCATGTGATTCATCCTTGTCCAGCCGGGGACGGATTATAAGCGCACCTCCACGCCGGGATAAAGCAGAGAGTGGCCCCGTCAACCCGTCGCGCCTGCATCAGAGCCCCAAGCGCCAGCGCAGGGTTGCGTCGGAGTCGCGTGTGGCCATTTTTGCTGGGGCAACCCGTCGCTTGCGCTCCGGGCTCTGAAACCGTCATGTCGTAGTCACCGCCCGAGTTGTCACGCCGCCGGCGGGTGCTCGTGGTCCCCGCACTGCTGGTAAACGGAGCGCGCGGGACCTATCATCGGTCGGAACCCGTGGTGCATTGCGGCGGATGTGGAGGTTGCGCGGTGGGTGAGGCGCGGTGTTTCAGGATCGATGGTCGGGACAACGTCGCGACGATGCTGGATGATGTCGCCGGCGGGGAGGTGCGCGTGATCGGCGAATCGGGCGGCGCGCCGCTGGCGGTGACCGAGCCGATCGAGCTGGGGCACAAGGTGGCGCTGCGGGACATTGCGGCGGGCGAGGCGATCGTGAAGTACGGCGTGCCGATCGGGCGGGCGTCGCGGGGGATACGGCGGGGGGCCTGGGTGCATCTGCAC
>JACQVT010000234.1 GCA_016209665.1 Planctomycetota bacterium
CGGTGGAGCAGCCGGCCAACAGGAGCATGATGATCAGGAGCAGCGTGGCGCGTGTCATGAAAGGCGCTTTCCTATATACTTCCGGCGTAGGAATAGGAGGGCGGGATATGGAAACGAGGGAACAGGCCGCAGGGCCGACCCCGTTGCGCGCCATCAAATTGACCGGCCGCATCACCACGGATCACCGTCTCGAGGTGGACTTGCCACTCGACGTGCGAGCGGGCGAAGCGGAGGTCATCATACTCATCACAGCCGCCCCCTCACCCAGCGCCGAGGACCGCGCGGGGTGGCTCAAAGAAATGGAAGCGTTCCGGCGTAAGATCGGCCCGATCCATCCACCGGTGTCCGAGGCCGTCATCGAGGAACGGGAAGCGTCCGAATACTAGATGTCCGGCTCGTACTTTCGTGAAGGCAGGTTGTCGCCCGAGCAGCGCACGCGACTGACGGCGAAATTCGGCGACCATCTTCGCCTGTCGCACTATCGCCTGCTTCCACCGACACCGGACTGGTTCGACCGCGCTCGCGCGGTGCTGGCCAACGTGGGCTCCAGCCACCCCCTGCGCTCGCTGGACGCCCTGCACCTGGCCGCGGCGCTCCTGGCCCGCGAGCGGGCGCCCGACCTCACCCTGGTATCGTCCGATGCCCGCCTGCTGGTTGCCGCTCGGGCAGTGGGGTTGGAGGCGTTGGATCCCACGGCTGGAACTCACGGCGTGTAACGACGACATGGGGCTACTTGCCCAGGAGGACCGAGACGTTATCCGAGGTGGAGTTCCCTACCGCCAGGTCCAGATCTCCATCGCCGTCCAGATCGCCCAGGGCAACCGATGACGGGGCGCCCCCCGCGGTGAAGTTTTTTACCGCGCCGAACCCGCCCCCACTGCTCCCCAGATGTATGGAAACGTTGTCATCGTTCTTCGCGGTGACGATATCCGGGAGACCGTCGCCATTGACATCCCCGACGACGACCATGTTGGGCGCGCCACCGCCGAGCGAGAGCGTTGACGACGCGGTGAAGTTCCCCGTGCCGTTGCCGGTCAACAACTGGATTCCGCTGTTCGTGTTCGCCACGACCAGATCGAGGTCGCCATCGCGGTCCACATCCACCAGGGACAGGGAACGGGCAACGCCGGCCGAGATGTTGATCGCCGCGGCGAAGGCGCCGCCACCCATGTTCAGCAGCACAGAGACGTCCGTTGACCCGAAGTTCGCGGAGACCACGTCCAGGTCCCCATCGCGGTCCACGTCGCCGATGGCGATGGAAAGTGGTTGACTCCCAACGGGGAAACTGGTCGCGGCGGCAAAGCCGCCCGCACCGTTGCCCAGGAGCAGCGAGATGTTGTCGGATGCGGAGTTGGCGACGACCAGGTCCAGATCACCATCGCGGTCCAAATCGCCCGTCATGACCGCGGACGGAGCGTTTCCCACGGCGAAGTTAGTGGCCGCGGCAAAGCCGCCGCTGCCATTGCCCAGTAATACCGAGACATCACCGGATGCCCGATTGACAACGATCAGATCCAGATCCCCATCGCGGTCCAGGTCGCCCAGCGCGATCGCCTCCGGCCGACTGCCCGCGGCGAAGTTCGTCGGAGCGCCGTAACTGCCTGCGCCGTTGGCCAGCAGCACCGAAACATTGTTGGAGATGGAATTCGCCACGGCCAGATCCAGGTCGCCGTCGCGGTCCATGTCGCCCGCCATGACCGCGGCTGGGGCGGTCCCCACGGCAAAGTTCGTCGCGGTGGCGAAATCGGCTGTTCTCGCGGGCGTGTTATTGAACAACACCGAGACGTTGTCCGAAAGACTGTTCGCCATCGCGAGGTCCTGCTTGCCGTCGCCATTGAAGTCGCCGAGCGCCACGGAGAAGGGCTCGGTTCCCACGCCGACGTTCACCGCCGCCCCGAAGCCGCCGGCGCCATTGCCCAGCAGGATCGAGACGTTGTTCGAGCCATTGTTCGCCACGACGATATCCTGCCGGCCATCGCCGTTGAAGTCGCCGATGGCCACGGAGTAGGGGTTGGTCCCCACGTTGAAGTCCGTCTTCGCCCCGAAGCCGCCGACGCCATTGCCCAGCAGGATCGAGAGGGTGTTTGAGGTGTTGTACCCCACGGCGAGATCCTGCTTGCCATCGCCGTTGAAGTCGGCGGTGGCCACGGAGAAGGGCTGGCCTCCCACGGCGAAGTTCGCCGCCGCCCCGAAGCCGCCGGCGCCATTGCCTAGGAGGATCGAGACGTTGGCTGAGCCATCGTTCGCAACGGCGAGATCCTGCATACCATCGCCGTTGAAGTCGCCGGTGGCCACGGA
>JACQVT010000196.1 GCA_016209665.1 Planctomycetota bacterium
CAACTGTCGGTTGCCTGTGCATGGCGTCACCAGACCGGCGGATGTTGCACGACCCGAGATGTCAGCCACCGACGTGATCCTGACGTAAAAACCTTGCACGTGTTACAGATCAGCGTCGGTTTCAGGTTAGTGTAACGGCGTTGGCCAGCGATGTCAAGCGGTCGCGGGCTATTCTTCTGGATTGGCGGGCGGGCAGGATGTTATTGCTAGCGACGACCGGTGGTGCTCCGCTGGTAATCACACGTAACATCTTATTTAACAAAGTGTTAAAATCACAAACATTCTGGACCAGCCGATGACAGTGGATTTGTCGCACGACCCGCTTGCATGTGTAACACACGCTTGCTATGATACACGCATGAGTAACAGTTCGGAGTTCGATGTGTTTGCCTCAGATATGTTGGCGGTTGAGGGGCGGAGCCTCCGCGTCAGTGTGAGGCGGCTGGCGGACGACGTGCGCAGACACGTCATCTCCGCAGGCTACAGCGTGGGCGACCGGTATTTGAGCGTGCGAGAGGTCGCGGAGCGCTGGCGAGTGAGCCCCGTCACCGCTCACCGCACGCTTCGTGTGCTCAGCCAGGAAGGGATCCTCGAAGTACGCGGAGGTGCCGGCACGTTCATCGCCGCATCGTTGAGGGAGAGGAGTGAGGCGCTGGTTCAGACGGTCCACCTGTTTGTCCCATCGGACCGGGACATGCGCGAACGGGTGACACAGTCCGGCTTGCAAACGGGCATCATGGACGTGCTGCACGAGACATCGATCCAATTGCATTTCCTGCCGTCCCAGCGAGAGATCGCCTACCTGGATGAGGTGTTTGGTTCTCCCGCCGGCACCAGGGCCTGCGTGGGCTCATTCCTGTTCCGAGTGCGGCGGGAGGTGCGTTTGTACTTTCAGAAGCACCGGCTGCCGGCGGTTGTGGTCGGGCACGTGGAGAGCGATGTGAAGCTGCCGAGTATCGACCGGAATCAGCGAGGCATTGCCCACGTGGTGGGCCGGCGGCTGCTCGCCCGCGGCTGCCGTCGACTCGGCTTGCTGATGTGTGACTCGTGGAACCCCGGAGATGATGACCTGGTCGCGGGCTTTCAGGAGATCGCCGCGGAAGCATCGCTGGGCGGCTGCGGTCTGCAGATACGCTCCATGGCTCAGGAGCCCTCGTTAATCCGATCGACCGTCACCCAGCTTCTGTCGAACCCCAACCCGCCCACCGCCCTCGTCGGCCGTACGGATCCGATCACGCTCGGTGCTCTGGACGCTGTCCTGGCCATGGGGCTGCGCGTCCCGGAGGACGTTGCCATCATCAACGTCGGCGCCGGAATCAATCGGGCCCTACAGGACGCTCCGGTGCCCATCACCACCATCTCCAGTTGCGAACGAGAGCTGGGACGGGAGGGAACCCGACTCCTGCTGCGCGTCATCAATGGCGAGCAGGCGCCAGATTCCATGGTCGAACTGCCGATGACAATGATCGAGCGTGAGAGTGGCTGAAAGCGGGAGGCCGGGTTCGATCAGATCGAGTCACAGGAGGGATGCACATGTCGGGCAAATCGATTCTACTGGCAGCAGCCGGTCTGTTGACGGTGTGTCCGGTGATCGGGGCTGCCCCGCTGGACGGGCCGGTGAGTCTCAACGCGACCGCCCCGGAATGGAAGGTGGTGGGCGTCGGCATCGATCCACTCAACGGTCGCCCCTGGATCGTCGGCCGCCGGGACGCCGATGGCGACGGCGTGGCCGACCGATGGGACGCCCAGCGATATAACACGGCTACCGGTGACGCCGACTTAGGCGGGCATACCGACCTCCAGGCGGTCGATATGGTTGGTGGCGGCGGGGTCGACCCGACCGTGCTCCAGATCATCACCTGGTCCCAGGGCTCGGCCGACACGGGCGGCGACGGCGTGCCGGATCTCTTCCGGGCCGATCGCAACAACATCGCCGCGGGTACGAGCATCAATTTCCAGGTGTTCGATGAGCGGTATGACACGCTCGCCCGCAGCGCCGGTCGCGACTCGGCGGGCCGCGTCTGGGCGGTAGCGCGGCGTTCCCCAACCGCTCCGACTTGGGCTGAGCACTTCGTGTGCGTTCGCTACCTGGCCGACGGCACCGAGAACCTCGGCTTCATCGTGGATGTGAGCGGGGCCCCGCAGGAACGCTATCTGGACTTCGAGGCCGTGGGCGTCCAGCCCGGAACCAACCAGCTCGTGGGCATCGGTCACCTGGATACGGACGGCGACGGCGTGAGTAATGTCATCGCCCTCCGGCGGTTCAGCAACATCACCGGCCTGGATGACTTCGGCTTCCTGGTCAACGCCAAGTACCTGGAAGGGCGAGGTGTCGGTTTCGCTCCGGATGGGACGGCCGCCTGGGTCTGCGGCCCGTTCGACAACGACCTGGACGG
>JACQVT010000011.1 GCA_016209665.1 Planctomycetota bacterium
CACCCCGACTACAAGATGACCGACCCGCCCCGCACGCCCGTGTCCACCCTCATCCGGGCCTACGACATCGGCAAGGCCGCCGGCCTGCGATTCGTCTACCCCGGCAACATCCCCGGCGGCGTCGGAACGCGGGAGAACACCTACTGCCACCAGTGCGGCGACCTCCTCATCCGCCGCCGCGGCTTTTACGTCGAGCAAAACCGCATGTCCGCCGACAACTGCCCGAAGTGCGGCACCCGCGTCCCCGGCGTCTGGGAAAAATCCCCCCCACGCCGCAGCACCGGCACCGGCATCCCCATGCCCGTCCTCCTTTAAATCGCCCACGGCGCTCGCATGGGCCGCGAACGAAAGCCGTTCGCGTCGGCATCAGCGAACTCCTGCTTGACGGGATCGTATTTCATGTCCCGCTTGAGCCACATGCAGATGTTGGCGGCGTGCACCGTGGACATCGAATGGAACATGACCTCGGCATTGGCCACGGTCGGCTTTCGCGACCGGACGCAATCGAGGAAGTTCCGCATGTGGTTCATCGGCCGACCGGTCCAGTCCATGTAGATGGTCACGATCTTCTGGAAGTCCGCCAGCATCGCCGGATTGGACACCTCCGGCTGTTTATAGTTGTCGGCGGCGGAGACCCATCCTTCGGACCCTTCGAACCGCATGCCGCACGACCCTTTCCACCACCCCTCGCGGTGCAGGATCATCTTCGCGCCGTTCGCGAACTTGGTGACCATGCCCTCCCCGGTGGGGTTCTTCACGTATTCGTATTCGACCGGTGACGTGTCCAGCAGGTTGAGGCCGGCCTGAGCCTGGGCGAAGGTGTGGGCGCCCCACTCGCCGATGCAACTGGTGTGGAAGTCGTAATGACCGCGCCAGCCGCCGCGGACATACGAGGAGTTGAACGGTCGCCACGGGCAGGGCCCCAGCCACAGATCCCAGTCGACCTCATCCTTGGGCGGCACCGGCTCGGGTTCCAGCCAATCGTGCTTCAGTTCCGCGGCGTCCCAGGGCGCGATGTGTGCCCGGGCCGTGTGCACCTCGCCCAACCGGCCGCTGCGGGCCATTTCGATGCAGAACACGAAGTTGGCCTCGCTGAGCCGCTGCGTCCCGGTCTGGTACACGCGGCCGTGCTGCTTGGCGGCATCCACCACCGCTTGGCCCTCCGTGATGGTCATACACGAGGGCTTCTCGCTGAAGACGTCCTTGCCCGCCCGCATGGCCATGACGGCGGCCGGCGCGTGCCATCGATCGCCGGTCGCGATGAGCAGGGCATCAATGTCGGTTCGCTTCGCGAGGAACTCGCGCATGTCCGCGTAAACCGCACAATCCTTGTTCCCGTACGTGTCGTCCACCAGCTTCTTGACCGCCTCCCGCCGCGACTTGCGGGCATCGCACACGGCGACGAACTGGACGTCCTTCTCGGGCAGCATCCACTTCAGATCGTGCGTCCCCCGCCCGCCAATGCCGAGGCCGCCGGCCACGATTTTCTCGCTGGGTGGAATCGCGCCATTGCGGCCCAAGACCGAGGCCGGCACGATGTACGGCGCCGCCAGCGCACCGCCGGTGATCGCCGTGCGCCTCAGCATCTGCCGCCGCGTCAGCCCGCCTCGAGCGGAGCCCGACGACGGGTTCTGTGATGGCCCCAGCTTCTGATCGCTACGGTTCTGAGTGAGGTGTTTTGAAGACATGGGGAGGATTATACGTCCCCGCCGGCACACGGCAAGTGGTGTCATCACGGATCTGACAGTGTGGCAATCTCCGGTGACGGTCGAAGGCGAAGAACCTGTCGACGAACCGGTGGAAACCCTCGGGGCCGACGAGCAATCTGGGGTGTGTGGAAGACGGAGCCTGCATATGAGCGTCCTCCATACACTCGCTGAGCTGCTGGTTGGCCTCGACCAGCCGCTCCTTGCTCGGTCAGTCGTCGAGCGCCGGCACCAGGAGCACGTTGTCATCGCCTTGCTGTCGGAGTTCCCGCTCGATCTGCGACATCAGGCGGGCGTGTTCCGACGCACGGACGCCCGGCCGCGTTGGCACAACCACGATGTAGAGCCAATCGTCTTCGAGCCGCTCGCCGGCCACCTTCAAATGTACGCCCTCGCGCTCAGCGTCCGCAAGCCGCGTTCGCACCTTGTCGACGATCTCCTGCACTTGCTGGGTTGTGGGCATGATTCAAATGGATGAATTGTACCGGCGCCGGGGGGACCGCCGCAAATGCTCGCGTGGTCCGCGGTCAGTCGTCAGCGGCAGCAACCCCCCGGAACCCGAAACCCGGAACCCGCTCCTCACCCCGGTATTCGGGCGCTGTTCGTCGCGCTCCAGGGGCCGCGCTCCTGGCGCGTGCTCAGCCAGCAGCCGCGGAGCCAGACGGCCTGCCCCGCGTCGTCTGAGTCGAAGACGGCCGAATAGGACGTGTTCGTGTCGATCGCCAGCATCCGCCAGTCCGCATCGGCGGCCGGGGGCTCGCCGCCCTTCTTGTACTCCAGCAGGCTGCCCATCACGCCCGGGGTTCACTTGCAGGCGGCGTGGTGGGCCTCGTAGCGCGCGATTTCCTCTTTGAGTTGGTTGATCAGGCGTTTGAACGAGCGCAAAGTGAGCTGTCTCACCTGCTCGTCCTCGCTGCGATCGTCGCGCAGCTCCTCGTACCAACTCTCGACCTCCCGCAGCTTCTCGTGGGTGTTGGCCAACTCAGTATCATCGCGAAGCGTCATGGCAGCACCTCGACCATGCCCTTGGGCTCCCGGCGACGGTCGAAGGCGAAGAACTTGTCGACAAACCGGCGGAAACCCTCGGGGCCGACAAGGGACACATCCAGGAAAGGAAGTCCCTGTTCGAGTTCCTCCACAGCGTTCTTGTCCTTCACGCTGTCGGCCCTGACCAGAAGCACGCAATCCACATCGTTCGGCTCCATTATATCCGTGACGAGGCTGCCGTTCAAAACGATGCGCTGGACGCCCGCGCGCACGGCCAAGTCCACCATCCACCGCACGGACTCCATCTGCACGCGCCGAAGCTCCGATTGACGTCCGAAGCGGGCATCGATTTCGGCCAGTGTGGCCCGGTAAACGCCGGGCGGCAGGAAGCCGGAATCGTCAAAGGGCGGGATCATTGAACTCGCCACCGCGTTGTCACCGGGGGATACGGTCGTCCACCGCAAGCTCCTTGTCAGAGGAGCGAAAGCTTCTCCACTCGCGATCCGTGGCCGGATCGTAACGGGGCGCCGCACGTGGTTCAATAGCCGAGTGGCCGCGAAGTGCCGGTCCGCACGAGGCGCCCGGCCGTCCCCGCGGACGCCGGCGCGGTAGGCTGGAGCGGACGATCCGCTCCCAGGAACTGCTAAGGATTCCACGGAGCGGGTCATCGCCCCCACGGAGCCGAGCGCCCACTCGCAGGAGGAGACCACCGGCTCCCGGGAGCGGATGAGCCACTCCCCGGAGCGGCCCGTCCGCTCCACCCGCCGCCCGCGCGCGTAGCAAGAGCGGAAGACTCGCCCCCAGGAGCGGATGCGTCGCTCTCGGGAGCGAACGATCCGCTCCAAGGGCCGGAAAGACCGCTTAAGTAACGCAGAAGCAAAGGCTTACATGATTCAGGGGCGGCCAGCCAGGTGGCTTGACAGCCGGGCCGGATCCGCCGCGAAAAGGCACAGAGGTCACAAACCCCCCTACTGCGCCTCTTGTGCCTTTTTGTGGCCGTTCACCCGGTGCCGCACGCCGCAGTCGTACAGCCGGCAGCCGGGGCCGTCGAACATGTGACGGAGCATCTCCGACGTCGGGCCCCAGGGCGCCGGCGGCGG
>JACQVT010000206.1 GCA_016209665.1 Planctomycetota bacterium
CGGCCCACCCGTTGTGAAGGTGACCCACGGGGCCAAGCTTCCGGTGTCGAAGTTCCCGTTGGTCAACAGTTCCTGTGCCGAGGCTGCTCCCGTTAGGGCGAGCGCTACCGTCGTCAGAAAGACACAATACCGCATCGCTGACCTCCTCCTGTTTGAATGGACCGTGGGACATCGCTTACGCCGCGGTACCGCCACCCCTTCCCTCGACCGGATCGTACCGTACCGTACCGAAACGCCACACACCGGCACGTCGCTGGACCGCAGCCCCGATTCGGCTCCTGAGGAACGCGTCTTCTCGTCGCACACCGCCGTCGGCATCGCGCTCTTCCCGGCCATGCAAGGACACCCCCCCGCGCGACGCCAACCCTTCGTCACTATCATCTTATTTCGGACGATCGGGCCTGTCAATGAAAAACCGCCCCGCATTCGAGTGCCGAGCACGATTATAAAACGCTTTTTAAACGGGATTTGGGACTGTCCGGGGCAAAACCGACCAGGCCGGCACACGGGCTTGCGGTCCCGACGCTGGGCGTTGCCGGGTGACGCCGCACGCGAGGACGCCGACCGTCCGCGTGGCGCGGTGCGAACCGCCATCGTTGCAGCCCCGGCCGGCCCCACTGTAGAATTTACCATCGCTCTGACCGTTGCTTTGCCCCCTGTCTGCCGTCCGCGGGAAACGGCGTGTCCGTGGCAGAAGGGCCTTCGTGTCGGCCATGCTTTGAGGTAGAATCGATTGGACCGGGCAACTCGGATGCGCGGGTGCAGTGCTCGACGCCCACGTGTGCCGGACGCATCGAGGTTGCCCCAGGCAGTCGCGACAATCGGGAGGGACGTAATGAAGCGTTTCGCGCCGTGGATATTGGCCGTGGTGGTGCCGGGTTCGGCGGTCGGCGCAGCGCTCGGCGCCAGCAGCGTGCGTGGCCGCATGACGTCCGACGGCGTGACGGGCCGGCTCATCCTCGGCCACGGCTGGACCGAGGAAAAGATCTTCATCAGCCCGACGATGGTCGCCTACGGCGCGAGCGCCTACACCCAGCTCTCGCCTCCGGGCCGTTACCAATTGGACGGGAACTTCCCGGCCGGCGACCATATGTTGTTCACTATCGGCTACGATTCGCCCGTCGCTTTCAGTTACCTGTCCACGACGCTGCCCGGCGGAACGACCATCGTCGACCCCGTCGAACTTCGCACGCCCGCCCATTACTCGGTGGCCTACAACAGCAGTTACACCGAGTGGGGGACCGAGCCCTGGAAGTGGGGCAGCAGCTTCTTCCAGACCTTCCTGGCCAACCAACAGCACATCACGCGACTGGCCACCAAGCTGGCTGGCAAGTCCGGCGATCATTACTCGATGACCCTCCTCTTCGCGATCTACCAGCCCAACGCGGGTTTGCCCTCCACCTGGCAGCAGATCTCACCCACCCGCAGCTACTTCCTGCCCGGCAGCATGGACCCCATCATCCACATCCTGTGGGTGCCCTACCGCAGTTCGGAAGTAACGCTGACCGTCGGCCAGACGTACGCTCTGCGCCTGTGGGTGGCCCCCGGCTCGCAGGCGACGAGCTTCGCCATAGTGACCCGCCCCGACGACGGGGGCGGCTACAGCGGCGGCAGGCTCTACGTGGATGACGTCAGCTACCCGGGCCTGGACGGCTACGCCTACGTCAGCGGCGGCACCCCCGGCACCATCGTCAACCACGCTCCGCTCGCCGATCTCACGTTGCCGACCCTGGCCGGCTGGAGCACGCGGTTCGGCCAGACGTTCAGAGCCAGCGGCACGAGTCTGGCGGGCGCGGAAATCGTGTATGCCACCGGCGACTACAGCCCACCCGCGCTGCGGTTCGACTTTCAGGTCTACACCGCCGTGGGCGGCAGCCCCATCGGGCCGTCGCGGACCAGCTACGGCGTCCCCGGAGTCTTCCAGGCCCGGGCCGCCGCCGCCTGGGTCGAAAACGAGGTGCCGCTTACGCCGGGCCAGATGTACTACATCGAATGGACGCCGCCCGCCTCCGGCTGCAACACCTGGTACATGACCGAGAGCGTGCCCGGCGAGGGCTACGTCAACCGCGTCGCCCTCGCGCCGCCGCAGGATCTCATGATGGCCATCGCCGAGTACCAGGCCGTCGGACCGACGATCGGGCTCAGCCAGACGGCGTTTGCCCGCACCGTCGTGCGGAACGCCCCCGTCACGCCCGATACCTTCACCATCCGCAACACGGGGATTGGAACCATCAACTACACCCTCTCGACCACCCGCCCCTGGCTCACGGTCGACCCCGCCAGCGGCGCGAGCACCGGCGAAGAGGACACCCGCACCGTCAACTACGACACGTCGTCTCTGCTTCCCGGCGGCCCGTACTCGGGCACGATCACCGTCGCCGATCCGAACGCCACCAATTCGCCCCAGACCATCGCGGTCGCCCTGACTGTCAAGTCGCATCCGGGCGACCTCGACGACGACAACGACGTCGATCTCGAGGACTGGGGCTATTTCCAGATGTGCTACACGGGGCCCGGCATCGCCCAGCCCGAGTCGGCCTGTCAGGGGGCACTGCTGGACGGCGACACCGACGTGGACCTGGCGGACGCCGAGATCTTCGTACAATGCCTGAGCGGCCCCGGGGTCGCGTCTCCGGTCGGCTGCGACGGTTGAACCGAAACCACGGACACGCAAGGGGACACCAGATGCGATCACTGCTCATCTCGCTGGGCGCGCTCGCCGTCATCCCGCCGGTGGGCATCGGCGCGGTACCGATGGGGACGCACGGCCGTTACGCCGTCCTCACCTGCAAACCTCGTACCGCCGCCCCGTTCGCGACGGTGGACTTCGTCTACGGCCCGACCGAGACGGTCGACGACGCCCCGGCCCACTGGTGGCAACTCGAAGTCCGCGAGAAGGACGACGACAAGTCCGAGCCGATGTTCCAACTACAGGCCCTCACCGCCCGCGACCCCCTGGTGCGGTCGGCCGAGCCGCTGCGGTTTCACCGCTACCTCCTGCGGATTCCCGAGACGGGCGAAGTGCTCGAATACCGCAACGTGCACACGGACCGGGCCCTCCTGCCGATCTGGACCGATTTCGAGAAGCACTTCGTGCCCGTCCCCGTCCGGGGCAGCGGAGCCCAGGAGGGTGTGCCCGAGACGTGCAGCCTGCTGGGCCACGTGCTGATGCTCCGGCACGTCGGCCACAACGTGCCGTTCCAACGGTTCGAGAACGCCAAGATGCTGAACCTCGATCGCGAGCTGCTGGTCGGCACGTCCCGCAACTTCAAGGATAAGGAGGGCCATCGCCTGCCCCAGAAGCCCGAGCGGCAGAACTACACGTACATCCCCTTCGTGGCGGAAGACTACCCGGTCATGATCGAAGCGGGCATCAATCTGTACATCGTCTCGCCGGAGCAGGAGCTGTTCGTGCGGGACGAGCCGGTGTTCTACATCCGCGGGATCGGCGGCAAGTCGCCGATGAAATGGCCCGCCGACTTCTACCGCAGCAACTACCACGGCTCCGAGATGTTCATGGACGAGCCGTCGATCATCATGGTCGGCGACGAGCTGATCCACAAGACGCTGCGGTATTTCTCCGATGCGGCGGCGGTTATCGAGCGGCGGGTGCGCGAGGGCTACACGCCCGATTCCCCCGCGCGGGCCCTCGAGGGCTTGAAGGTCAACCTGGGCGACCTGCGGCTGCAATACGAATACCCCACCTGGGAGACGCTCTACGAGACGGCGTTCTACCAGATGCGCGGCGGCGTGGCCGGCATTGTGCACGAGGGACGCTACCAGCTCGAGGAGTTCGACAAAGCCGTCGCTCCCTACCTGAAGACCCCACGCAAGCACACGGCCGAGCAGATGCTGCGGTGGTATTACGCGATCCTTCGCGGCGGGACGCGGCCGTTCGGCCGGTACTGGGGAACCGCGATCTACGGCCAGTGCGATCCGAAGATCGCCCCCGACGCGATGAAGCTCGCTTACGACATGGGGGCCCGCTGCCTGTGGTTCTGGACGTCCGACCACGACCACCACATGCCCTGGCCCGAGCAGCTCGAACTGGCCCGGGCCCTCAAGGCTCACGCGGCCGAGCACCCTCGGCCATCCATCGCCTCACCGCCGCCCGTGCGCGACCTGGCCGTCGCGATCCCCGACGGCTACTTCCTGTCGCTGGAGAACCTGTGGTGGGTCCGGGTGCTCGACCCCAAGGGCCAAAACGAGGCCTCCGCCCGCTACCGCCGGCTCATGCGGCGGGCCTTCCGCGAGATCGAGGCCGCGTTCGATCGCGGCGAGGACTTCGACGTCACCATCGACGACGGCCGGGAAATCACCGGCTACCGCCGCGTGGTCCGGATCACGGACGAGGAACGAGGATGAAGGGGATGAGGGAGGGATGAGGAAGGATCATGAGCCCCTGCAAATCCCTTCTCGCATTGGTCCCATGCGAATGCAGCCGGGAAGACTGGGGTTGAACCGCCGAGACGCCGGAACCGCTTAGTGCGGCTGGGTTTGCGAGGTGGCGACAGGTCGGGCTCTCTCCACTTTCGTAGCTCTGAAGTAGGGCCACCCCTGTCCTTCGCCAACGTCCTCCAGTTGAGGCGATCCCTCTAGATCGAGCAATTCGCCGGCAAGACAGCCGAACAGCCATTCACTCTGGTCCTTCCGCACACAAAGCAGATCGCCGCCGATAAGCGGGTTCACATGAGCGGCTCCTCCTGGTGGAGCTACTCGGAACACGGCATATCCCGCTCGCTCCAGCTTCGGCAAGGGCTGTCCGGAACCGGCCGCTACAAACTCAACCCGAGTTTTCACGGAAGTGTCCATGAAGTCTCGGACAAACACCGGATTCATGAGCTTTGCGAACGGAACGAAACTGCCGGCTGCGACCTCCTGTCGGCTGA
>JACQVT010000207.1 GCA_016209665.1 Planctomycetota bacterium
CTCAGAGGGTGTACGAGAAGCCCCAGGCTTGTCGGAACCGCGACCGTGAGGGAGTGGCATTCTGACCTCCGGGCGTTGTCCGCCGCAGTCCGCTTCACGGGCGCGGTTCGGAAAGGCCTTCTCACACGCGCTCTCGGGTGCGGGTTGGCCGTACAGGTCCGCCACGACGATGATCGAGCTGGCGCCGGGCAACAGCCGTCGCGGATCGGCCCGCAGTTCACGATGCCTGGTGAGATAGTGCATGTCCCCTGCCCAGCCGCGGTCCAGCCAGCGCTCGAGGTAATCGGTCCGCGGCGTCGGACCGGCGGGAGCAATGCCTGCCCGGGCAAACCCCGCTTGCCGGGCCAAACGCAAAACCACGTCGGTCGTCTCGCCGATGGTCATCACCCTCGATGGTAGCCCCGCCCCAGATGCGATACCAGAAGCGCCGAGGGTGTGGCCGGAGTTCTTGGCAGATGTGTGGTCCAGCCGCCCTCGGCCGGGAGGCAATCACAGCGGAGGGCCGCTGTGCCACCACGGGAAGCTGTGGCCCAGCCGCTCTCGGCGGGGGACTTGGGTTACGAGAACACAACCCGGGGCGGTTGCGCCACGATTCCTTGCCCCAACCCAGCGCCGGTCGAGCGTACCGACGGCATTGACAGAGCCGGACCGACCTCCTACGGTGAGGTTCTCGTTGACGCAAAGCGGTTCTTTTCCTGCCGGCGGAGATGGGCGAGTTGGCGATGGACGAGGCGGCATCAGGCATGGGCAGCATGTTCAACTACGACTGGTTCACGGGGGCGGCCTTCGAGAGGCAGAAGCAGCAGGCACGCCTGCGTTGCGCGCGGAAGAAGTTTCCCGACCAGCCTCCCGGAGAGCAGGCGCCCCACGAGCCGTTCCAGACGTTCCTGTCAGAACTCGAGGTCCGGACGCTGATCTACCTTCGCGACGGGTTCAGCTACGAACTCAAGGAGATGGTGGACGTCGGACTGACCGGCTGGCTTACGTTCGAGTGCGAGCCGGTGGACGAGCACTACAAGGTCGGGGCGTTCGTGGTGTCGCTGGCGTATGAAGAGATCGTCCGCGTCGAGGTGTTCGCCGTGCACCCCAAAGAGAAGCCCGAGGACATGCCGGTGATCACCGGTTTCCGTGGCAGCCCGGCCGACCTGGCGGGTCCTTCGTCGCGCGACGACGCCCGCGGCGATTGACGGTCTTTGAATCTGTGGGACCGGCTTGGAAGCCGGTCTATTGGACCCGCAGGATGTCCGCCTTCGGCGACGGCAGCTTGCCCGCCGGAGCGGGCCGCCCTGAACCGGTCCCGCACATGACGGGTACTCCGGGCATGGCCGATCCCATCGACTGGTCGCGGCATCGTTTCCTCGTCACCGGCGGCGCCGGCTTCCTCGGCTCGTTCGTGTGCGACAAGCTGCGGGCCCGGGGCGTGTCGGCCGATCGCCTGATCGTGCCGCGAAGGCACGACTGCGACCTGACCCGCGAATTGGCCGTCGAGCAACTGTACGCCGACGCCCGGCCCGACGTGGTGATTCACCTCGCGGCGGAAGTGGGCGGCATCGGGGCCAACCTCGAAAACCCCGGTCGATTCTTCTACGCGAACATGGCGATGGGCCTGCACCTGATCGAACACGCCCGACGGGCCGGCGTTCGGAAGTTCGTCCAGGTGGGCACGATCTGCGCGTACCCGAAGCTCACACCCGTGCCGTTCCGGGAGGACGATCTGTGGAACGGCTACCCGGAGGAGACCAACGCCCCCTACGGCATCGCCAAGAAGTCGCTGCTCGTGATGTGCCAGGCCTATCGCGAGCAGTACGGCTTGAACGCCATCTACCTGCTGCCGGTCAACCTGTACGGCCCGGAGGACAATTTCGATCCGCGCACGTCGCACGTTATCCCGGCCCTCATCCGCAAATGCATCGAGGCCCGCGAGCGGAATGAGACGCGGATCGTCTGCTGGGGCGACGGCTCGCCCACGCGGGAATTCCTGTACGTCGAGGACGCAGCCGATGCGATCGTGCTGGCGACGCAGCGCTACGACGCCGCCGAGCCGGTCAACATCGGGACCGGACGAGAGATCGCGGTCCGCGACCTCGCCGCGATGATTGCCCGGTTGACTCGGTTCGGCGGCGCGATCGAATGGGATACGACCAGGCCGAACGGCCAGCCGCGGCGGTGCCTGGACGTATCGCGGGCCCGCGAACGGTTCGGGTTTGTCGCCGACACGGAGTTTGAGGCGGGGCTGCGTCGGACGATCGACTGGTACGAGGCACATCGGGCAGAAATTGAGACACCCGCCGGCAACTAACGTCCACAGAACCAGACATGATCGCCGCTGCGGAAACCAACCACACCATCGCCGTCGTGTTGACGCTGGTCAACCTGGCGTGGCTGGCGACGATCGCCGTCGGAGTGCCGGGCACCTGGCTGATGGTACTGTCGACGGACGTAGCGGCCTGGCTGCAGTGGCAGCCGGGCCGGCCGGCAACCGAGCAAGTGATCGGCATCTGGCCGTTGGCGATCATCGTGGCGTTGGCACTGATCGGCGAGGTGCTGGAGTTCGCGGCCGGGGCGGCCGGAGCCAGGAAAGCCGGCGGCACTCGCCGCAGCGCCCTGGCCGCCATCGTCGGCGGGCTGGTCGGCGGAATCGTCGGCACGTTCGTGATTCCCATCCCGCTCGTCGGCTCGCTGCTCGGTGCCGCCGCCGGCGCGGGCCTCGCCGCCGCCGGCGCGGCCATGACCGGCGGCAAGAACGTGGACGATTCGGTCCGCATCGGCGTCGGCGCCGGCGTGGGCCGATTGCTCGGCACGGTCTACAAGCTGGCCACCGGCGGCGCGATCTGGCTCATCGCCGCCATCGCCGCGTTCTGGCCGTGATAGTGGTACCTCGGTAACATGGTCCCCCACGACCCGCCCGCGTGGCGGCGTCACGTACCGGTCCCGTGACAGTTCAGGCGAGGAGCCGAACGCAGGTCTCGAAGGACTGCGGCAACTTGTTGCCGCGTTTTCCTCCGGGGCGAAGGGTTTCGGCGGTAAACGGCCGCGGTCCTGTGGGATGGAGACACCTTCATGGGCATGGATTTCGCGGCCCGGCCGAGCCGGGCGTCGGCCCGCGTGCTCGCCGCGGTCCTGATGCTGTCGGCGGCGGGAGTGAACTTCGAGCTGACGCTGACCCGCGTGTTCTCGGCCACCTTCTGGTACCACTACACGTTCGTGGCCATCTCCGTGGCGCTGTTCGGTTGGGGGCTGGGCGGATTCCTCGTCTACCTGTTGCAGTTGGGCAAGCTGGGCCGGGCCGTGCAGCCGGTGCTGGTGGTACTGTGCCTGCTGCTGGCGATCAGCCTGCCGCTGTTTCCCTGGGGCATCCTTCGGTACCCGTTCACGCCGGAGCGGCTCAACTTCTATTTCGCGATGGGGCTGCTGCCGTTCATCACCGGCGGGGCGGCGTTGAGCCTGGCGTTCGAGACGTATGGTTCGGATGCCAACCGGCTGTACTTCGCGGACCTGATCGGAGCCGCGGCGGGCACGCTGCTGGTGCCGCTGGTCATCTCCCAACTGGGCGCCGAGACCGCGATCCTGGCCACAGCGGTGCTGCCGGCGGGGGCGGCGGCCCTGCTCAGCATGGGCCGAGGTCCGGCCAACCGCACCGGATGGGCGACGTTGGGATTCTTCGCCGCGGCCGCCGCGGTGGGCCTCGCCGCCTGGAACTACCGCACGCAGACGCTGACCATCCGCGATGCTCCGAACAAGGGGCTGTACCAACTGCTCCGCGAGGTGCCGCAGGCCCGCATCAACAGCGACCGCTGGAATTCGTATTCGCGCATCACCTCGGTGGTCAACTGGGACGCCGGGCACCTTGCCCGGCTGTTCATCGACAGCGACGCCTGGACGAACATCCTGCGCTGGGACGGCACACCACAGGGCATCCCGAACGCCCGCGACTGGTTCCGGGCGCTTCCGTTCCGCCTCGCCGACGAACCGCGGGTGCTGGTGATCGGACCGGGCGGCGGCACGGACGTGATCATGGCCATCTGCGCCGGCAGCCCCAAGGTGACCGCGGTCGAGATGAATCCGTTGATCGTCGACTGCGTGCGCCGCTGGGGCGATCAGGTCGGCAACCTGTACGAACACGAGAAGGTGCGGCTCGTCATGGACGAGGGCCGCAACTTCATCGAGCGCACGGATGAGAAGTTCGACCTGATCGTGCTGGGGTTCGTCGATTCGTGGGCCAGCGTGACCAGCGGCGGATTGTCGTTGACCGAGAACTATCTCTACACGCGGGATGCCCTGGAGGCCTACTACGACCACCTGACCGACCGCGGGGCCTTGGCCATCATCCGCTGGCCGACCGACGTGCCGCGGCTGGTGGCCAACTCGGTGTCGCTCCTGTCGGCACGGGGCACGGGCATCGGCGAGATCGGCAAGCGCCTGCTGGCGGTGGCGGCCTACAAGCCCAAGGCCGACGAGCCGGTCGAAACGGTGTTCATGCTGACGCGATCGCCGATGACCAGCGAGGCGATCGACCGGCTGCTCGCCGGCCATCCGAACCCATACATCATCTGCGCCGCCGATCGGCCCTGCGCCGGCCCCTACGACAAGCTGCTGG
Source organism: Planctomycetota bacterium (assembly GCA_016209665.1). Lineage (GTDB taxonomy): Bacteria > Planctomycetota > Phycisphaerae > UBA1845 > PWPN01 > JACQVT01. The sequence goes on from JACQVT010000207.1 coordinate 4,598, forward strand.
CCGGGCAGATCAACTTCGATGAGTACACCCGATCGTTCGACAAGCTGGCCACGCCGGTCAACGACAACCAGCCGTTTTACTTCGCGACCGAGAAGCCCTACGGCATCCCCTCGTTCGTGACGTACCTGTTCCGCCTGCCCATTCTGGCGGTGGTCGGGTTCACGGTGCTGCTGGTCGGCGGCAGCTCTCTGCTCGGTTTCCGGGCCCCGGGGCCGAGGACCATCGCGTATTTCGGCTCGCTGGGCATCGGCTTCATCGTGTGCGAGATCGCCCTGATGCAGAAGCTGATCCTGCTGCTGGGCCATCCGATCTACACGCTGGTGGTGATCCTGTTCACGCTGCTGCTGTCGAGCGCCCTGGGCAGCCTGTTTGCCCGGCAGTTCACGCTCGAGCACATCCGCCGGGCCCTCGGGACGGTCATCCCGATAATCATCCTGCTCGTGGTCGCCGGGGCGTTCGTGTTGTCGTTCGTCGTTCAGGCCGCGCTGTTCCTGCCGCTTACCCTGCGGATCGCGGTGGCGGGAATCGTCGTGTTCCCGTTCGGGTTTTTCATGGGCATGCCCTTCCCGCTCGGCCTGCGCAAAAACGCCCAGAAGACCGACGGCGTGCCGGTCAGCGCCCTGTGGGGCATCAACGGCGTGGCCAGCGTCATCGGCTCGATCGGCGCCGCCGTCCTGGCCGTCGCCGCCGGCTTCACCGCCGTCTTCCTCGCCGGCGCCGCCTGCTACGCCGTCGCCTGGGCCACCCGGCCACGGTAGGAGGTGAGGTATGCAGATTGAGGGTGAACGGGTCAGGCGGACGCGATGGATTCACGCTCCTGCCTGCGTCGTACAGGTCGAGGTCGACGCAGTCATCCC
>JACQVT010000208.1 GCA_016209665.1 Planctomycetota bacterium
CCCATCGCGGGGCGATCCTCCGCCGGCTCCGGATTCCATGACCGAAAACAGCGGGGCCAACTGGGGGGCGGCCGCGGATGAGGCGACCGCGAGTGTTTATGATGATACATCCCGGGTGAAGGTCGGCTCCCGATCGATCCGGCTGGAAACGACGGCGCCCTTTGACTGTCGCATGTGGTATCCGGCGGCCCAGAACGCTCATTGGGATCTCCTGGCCTCCGGAGGCCCGACCTTCTGGGTCTACGCCGACAACCCCAATGCCTATGGCTTCCAGAACAACTCGCCCTGGGTCCGGCTGGCCAGCGGCCCGAACGATTACATCGACTACCGGACCACCTACGACCCTCTGAACAGCGCGATCGGCAACTGGCTGCAGGTGGTTATTCCGCTCACGGGAGATGCCACCTGGCATCGCGCGATCACCGGCAGCCCGGACCTGCGGGACGTCGCCTACGTGGAGATTCACACGGACACGTGGGGGGCCGGCTTCACGGTCTGGCTCGACGGCTTCGGCTTCACCACGCCGCTGGCTCCGCCGCAGGACCAGGCGGCCGTGGCCCTCAATCACGCGGTCGCCCTTTCCTGGCGGGCATACGAGATCGACGAGCAGTTTGACCATTATGCGATCTACCGGTCCACGTCGGCCTTCTCGTCGGTCGCGGACATGACGCCCATCGCGACCGTCGCCGGCATCAATTCGACTCAGTATACCGACACAACCGCTTTGAACGGGACCCGCTACCACTACGCGGTCACGACGCTGTTCACCGGCGGAGGCCAGACCACCCAGGTCACGTCGATCGGCCCCCGGACACCGCGCGACGAGACCGATCTGCAGGTCGTCTCGATTTCCCGCACGCCGCGATTCCCGCGGTATGATCCCCTTTACACCTACTACGAAATCACGGAGCCGTCCGGCTTCGGCCCCTACGTTTTCTCGGCCGCGACGGGCCTGGGCAGCGGGCAGACGGGTTCGACGCAGCGCTGGCCGATCGCGGACGACCCCATCACGTATACCGCCACCGTGCGGAACCGCGGCACGAATGCGTGGTCGGGCACGCTCACGGCCGAGTGGCGGGTGGACAACGTGGTGGTTTCGAGTCCCGCCCAGATCGTCACCCTCGCCCCGGGTGCGACCACGACCTTCGCCCTGGTACGGTTCTGGGACACCCTCTCGCACGAGATCCGGTTCTCGCTCAATCTGTCGGACGCCCGCGGCGGGAACAACACGCTGGCGGTCGACACGAAATCCGTGGCGTTTCTGTCCTACGTGGACGTAAGCCGGATCGAGAATTTCCGCGAGGAAACGCCGGGGTACCCGGGGGCGGCGACAGACGACTTCCTGGACTGGCTCAACCGGCACATGCAGCGGTTCAACCAGATGTTCGCCGAGGCAAACTGCGGCAAGCGCATTCACTTCGACGTGCTCGAGGTCCTTGCGGACACGGCCCCCGACCCCAACGTCAACCGGATCCTGTTCGCGATCTTCCCCTTCCGGTATTACGCCCACGAAGGAACGCTGCGCCAATCGGGTTATTACGACGCGACCGAAGACCTGGACTACGGCCTGCTGCACGAAATGGGCCACCAGCTTGGCCTGATCGACCTCTACCGGCTGGACGTGAGTTCCGGCGCGAACCAGGTTTCCGGCCTGGGCTACAGCGGACCGGCGGGCCTGATGCATGGTGTGTCGCATTTTCTGTCACAGAACAGTGCGTATGCCATGACTCACTGGCTCGACACGGCCCACGGATACTACGGTCAATACCTGTACCACCTGCCCGCCGAGATCCGGATGCGGTTTCTGGCTTCCGATGGTCGACCGCTGGCCAACGCCACGGCAACCGTGTATCAGAAATGCGAACGGCCCGGCCAGGGCGAAGTGATCACGAACCAGGCCAAGGTCCAGGGCGTCACCGACAGTGCCGGCGAGTACCTGCTGCCCAACGTGCCGATCAATTCGACTCTGGTGCCGCCCGCATACAACGGCGATCGGCTGAGGGACAATCCGTTTGGGTACCTGGCGGTTGTGGGCACGAACGGCGTGCTGCTGCTCAAGATCGAGTACGACGGAGCCACCGATTTCGCCTGGCTCGACGTCACGGAGGCGAACAATGCATACTGGGAAGGCCAGACCGCCTCAGCGGTGTTCGAGCGGAGCACCAGCCTGGGCGGGCCGATCCAGAGGATTCCGCCGGCCGACATGGCCGAATCGAATGCCAACGACTGGTCCGCCTGGGCAGAGGGTTCGGACCCCCAGAACACCTACGTGACGGACGACGGTTCACGCCGGCTGGTGGGCAGGGCATCCGTCCGCTTTGTCACGAACGGCGGGTTTGACACATACGTGCGTTATCCCCGCACGTTCAATGCCCGCTGGGACCTCACCTGCGCGCAGGTGCTGCACATCAGCTTCTATGCCGAGAATCCGAACTCGCCGGGCTTTCAGTCCGGCAGCCCCTGGATCCGGCTGCGCGACCGGCAGAACGACTACGTCCAGTTCCAGTATTACTCGGACGGTTACCCGTACGACCTGCTGAACCAGGCCCGCAACCAGTGGCGGCAGTACGACATCCCGCTGGACGCCCCGACCAACACCCAGACCGGCTGGCGGCGAACGCTGGTGGGCACGCCCGATCTGGCCCAGATCCAGTACCTCGAGATCCACGCCGACACCTGGGGCGGCGGATTCACGCTGTGGCTGGACGGCGTGGGATTCGACCGAGTAGGTCTGCCGGCGGACTTCGACCACACGTGCGGGGTCGGTTGGGCTGATCTGGATGTGTTCGCCGCGTGTGCCGTCGGCCCGGGCATTCCCTACCAGCCCGAGAACCTGCCGGCCGGCTGTACCTTGATCCCTGACACCCTGGGCTTCATTCCGGCCGACCTGGACCGCGATCGCGACGTGGACGCCATGGACTTCGCCGAATTTCAGCGCGAATGGACGGGCGAAGGGCCTTAAATGTCGGACCTATTCGACCAACAGGCAATGATCGGGGGCGAGGTGCACTACGGCCGCGTGCAGCGCCAGCACTGGGGGGCAATCCTCGATGCGGCCCGGGAACTCGGGATCGAGGTGCTGGCGAGTTACATGATGTGGGAGCTACATGAACGCCGGGAGGGCGAATACGACTTCACCCTGCTTCATGAGTTCATGGCCGAAGTCGAGAAGCGGGGCTTCAAGCTGCTCGCGCGGCCGGGGCCATTCTACTACTCCGAGTGGCGGAATCTCGGAATCCCCGATCACGCCGTGCCGTTCGGGAAGCATCATCCTGAGTTTCGGCGCAAGGCGAGCAACTGGATTCGAGCCATCATGGCGGAGATCCGGCCGTATCTGCGACGCCTGATCATCGCCGTGCAGGCGGACAACGAGATCGACCCGATGCTACATTTCTACGGCGAGGATCAGGGCTTCGGGCGATGGCTGGAGGCGAAATACGATACCATCGGGAGATTGAATGACGCATGGGGCACCTCGTATGCGGATTTCAGCGAGCCGCTCCCGACGTTGACGCCGTTCGTCGAGGATCAGCGGCTACGGGATGGTTGCCGCTATCGATATGACCTGGCCACGGACTACGCGCGGTGGGTTATCGGGGAGTTCCGGGATCATGGCTGCGACGTGCCGATCCTGCTGAACACCTGGCCGGGAGTGGATGCCCAGCACTGGCGGGACCTGGCGGACCTGGCGGACTTCTACGGCATCGACCCCTACCCTTCCAACGAGTGTCAGGCGGATTACCGCTATTTCCGCGAGCGGCTGCGCCTGCTGCGGGCGGTGACCGCCGACCCGTACATCGCCGAGTTCGGCAGCGGTATCTGGCACGGCATGCCCAACCGTGAGTATACGCCGGATCATTACCGGCTGACTACCTTGACCGCCCTTGCCGGCGGTGTTCGCGGCTGGAACTGGTACATGTTGCACGACCGGGACAACTGGCACGGGGCGCCCATGAACGAGCGCGGCGTGCTCCGGCCAGATCTGGCGGAGGCGTTCAAGCAGGCGGTCGGCTGGTTCCATCTGCTCAGGGACGCGCCCCCGCCCCAGGCGTCATGTGCGGTCGCGTGGTCCTGGCACTACCACCAGGTCGCGCAGATTTGCAAGCGTGACGTTGACGATCCCCTGTTCGAGGTGCTCCACGGGATGGGGTTGGAATACGATTTCGTGGACGTGGATCGTCCATTTGCCCCGCCGCTGATGCTGCTGGCGGCCGGGCAGATCGAGCAGCCCCAGCGTCTCTGGGAGTACGTGGAGCAGGGCGGGAACCTCGTGCTGTTCCAGCGGCTGATCGAGGGATGCATGCGGCCGGACGGGACGAGTCATCCGGGAGCGAGCCGACTGGACGTTTCGCTGGGCTTCGTCAGCGATGGGCCGGTGTTCAGCTATCGCAGGCCGCCGGGGACGCCGATTACGGCCAGACAACTGCGGATCACGGCCGATGCCGACCAGCAGCGGCTGTGGGACCTGGCTACGGGCCGAACGTACACGACGGGATACGTCGAGCGGCGCGGGCGCGGAACGGTCATGGTCGTCGGGTGCCCGCCGAGCCGCGATGCGATCCTGGTGGTCCATCGACACTTCGGCATCGAGATCCCCGTACTGGCGTTGACGCCGGGGGTGCATGCCAGCCGGCGGGGCGACAAGATCATCGCGCTTAATCCGGGTGAGGCGCGGACGGCCAAGCTGATGATCAAGGGGGCCACGCACCATGTGGATCTCCCGCGCTGCTCGGGGGTCGTGCTGCAGACCGACGGCTGCGGGGAGTTTCGGTGCATTGCATGAAGAATGAGAAACGAAGTGTGTCCGCGGGCCTGACGGCGCGAGTGGAGCTGTTCAACGGCCGGCCGATGCTCTTCATCAACGGCGAGCCGACGACTGAGTTCTGGTGCTACGGCGACCCCAACGCGATCGAGGATTTCGCGAGCGGCGGCATTCGCATCTGCCAGTTTCACGTGCCGTTTCCCTCGTGGTGGACGGGTCCGCAGCGCTATGACTTCGGACCGACGGACGAGAAGATTGAGGCGTTCTGCACACAGGCCGGGTGCGTCCTGCTTATACCAAGGGTCAACTTCGGGTACGTCGGCGAGGAGTGGTGGGGGGAACTCCATCCCGATCAGCTTGCCGTCGGCCAGGATCTGCACGGCAGGCCGGTGGACTACCGGCAGGTGCGGACCCGACCGGTGGGTTGCTGGTTTTCGTCCGGCTCGCAGGAATGGACCCGAGATGCGACGCGGTCCATGCGGGCGTTCGTGACGCATTGCGAGGAGCGGTTCGGCGACCGGGTGCTGGGCTACCAGATCGGCGGCGGGATCTCGGCGGAGTGGTTTCGCTGGTGGAATTTTGTCGAGGACGTGTTCGAGGATTACTCGCCGGCGGCCCGGGAGGCATTCCGGCGTTACCTGCGGAACCGATACGGCGATGATGCGGCCCTCCGCGAGGCGTGGGGTCGGAGCGACGTGACCGTGGCGACAGCCGAAGTGCCGTCGCCGGGCAGGCTGCAGCAGCCCAGTGATGGATACTTCCGCCATCCTGTGCTCGAGCGCGACGTGGTGGACTGGCTGGAGTGTCTGAGCGAAGAAAACTCCGGGCAGATCATCGCGCTGGCGAAGGCGGCCAAAGAAGCGTGCCGGTGGCAGAAGCTGGTCGGTACGTTCTACGGTTATCTCTGGCCGCACTGGAACACGCGCAGCGCGGCACGAGCCGGACACCTGGCGCTTCGGCGCATTCTGGCGGAGGGGGCCATCGATTTCATCAGCTCGCCTTACCACTACGACAATCGCCACCTGGGCGGGTTTCATCACAGCCAGACGGTACCGCAGACAATCGAGCGGGCGGGCAAGCTGCATCTGGACGAGATCGATACCTTCACGCACCTGGTCAAGCCGACCAACACCGTCGGCATGTCATACCGGCTACCGAGGAGCGCGCATGAGAGCTGTCTGCTGCTGCGGCGGGACGCGGCCAGCGTGCTGGGCACGGCGGGAACCGGGTGGTGGATGGACCTGCACCACGACCGCTGGTATGCCGATCCACAGATCCAGGCGGAGATACGGCGGCTGCAACGCCTGGCCCTCCAGCGCCTTGCCTGGAGCGGAAAGTCGCACGCGGAAGTGGCCATGGTCGTGGACGATCGCAGTTCTGCCTGGTGCCACCCGACCAGCCCGCTCAACCAGTTCTTCACGTCCATGCCGCGGCAACTGGAATGGAGCGACCTGGGATTCCCGGTGGATACGCTTACGGCATGGGAGGTGGGCCGGCACGGTCGACACCGCGTGTACCTGTTCCTGAACTGCTGGTTTACGGACAAAGGCCTGCGGCGGGAGATCACCCAGCGCGTGCGGCGGCCGGGGGTGACGTCCATCTGGTTCCATGGTTGCGGATACCTAGACGAGAGCCGGTGCGACGTGCGGAACCTCACCGAACTGGTGGGCATCCGTATGCGCCACCTCCCGGAGCCAATGCTGCCGGAAATCGAGTTGATTCCGGGCAGCCACCCGGTAGTCGAAGGCGGCCAGGCCCCCTTCTCGTTCGGGGCGAGGCTGAGCAGGGATCACACCGACCGGGTGCTGGCCGGTCCGGGAGCCCACTGGAGTGCGGGCCGGACGCCGAGATTCGCCGTGGATGATCCGCGGGCAACGGTGATCGGACGGTATGCGGACGGGGGCCAGCCCGCCCTGGCGATGGTCGAAAAGCAGGGCTGGCGAAGCATCTTCTGCGGGGCGCCGATGCTACCCGGCTGGTTGCTCGCCGGCCTGGCGAGGCGAAGCGGCGTTCACGCGTACACGTCGCCGGGTGCGCAGGTGTTTCATCGCGGACCGCTGCTCTCGGTGTACAAGCCGGAGGCGGGATCCCTCAAGGTCGAGGCGCCGGGCGGGGAGTTGATTCAGCCGCTGGTGTTCGCGGCGGATCAACAGTCGTGGCAACCCGATCGGCGGGTAGAGCCGCGGGCGTCGCGGGAGGACGACTTCGAGGCGAACGAGACCAGGTTCTACATCACAAGGGATGATGCCCCCGCCCCGCCTCTGCCTGCGGGTGAAGGATCGGGCAGTCACTTTGGCGCCGGGTGAGCCCTGGAGGGGATGACTCCTTGGGTGCGACGGTAGGAGTCCGGGAATTGCGTTCGAACACCGGTACGATTACCCTCCCATGTGAATCCTCCCGTCGCCCATGCTTTCGCCGGAGAGGCCCATGAGAACCATGCAAGCCCTGGTGAAATCTGAGCCCCGCGAAGGCTCGTGGCTCCGCGAAGTGCCCCTCCCGTCCATCGGGATCGACGACGTTCTGATCAAGGTGCTCAAGACGAGTATCTGCGGCACGGACGTGCATATTTGGAACTGGGACGAGTGGGCCCGGCGGATGATTCCTGTGCCCATGGTCATCGGCCATGAGTTCGTTGGGCTGGTAGCCGACGTAGGCAGCAACGTGCGTGACCTGTGCCCGGGCGAGCTGGTCAGCGGGGAGGGTCACGTGGTCTGCGGGCGCTGCCGAAACTGCCTGGCCGGCCGGCGGCACCTATGCGCAAAGACCTCCGGCGTGGGCGTGAACCGGCCCGGGGCTTTCGCCGAGTTCATCAGCCTTCCCGTGACCAACGTCTGGGTGGCCGACCGGCGGATTCCCCTGGACCTGCTGAGTTCTTTCGACCCGCTGGGCAACGCAACGCACAGCGCCCTGTCGTTCGACGTGCTCGGCGAGGATGTGCTCATCACCGGGGCCGGGCTGATCGGCTGCATGGCCACGGCGATTGTCCGCCATGCCGGCGCCCGCTACGTGGTGGTCACCGACCAGAATGCCTATCGACTGGAACTGGCGAACAAGATGGGCGCAACGGTCGCCCTGGACATCCGCACGGGTAAGCTCGCCGACGTGCAGAAACAGCTCGGCATGCTCGAGGGGTCAGCGATGAGTTGAATCACGCCAGCATCATCGATGGCGTGCGGCTGTGTAAGGCGCAGCGGGTCCGCTACCGAAACCGCGACATGGCTGAGCTGAACAGTCGGCTCCAGCAGGCCAACGGTGCCCGGCAGCGCATGGTCGCCACGGACGGCGTGTTCAGCATGGAGGGCACGATCGCCCCGCTCGCGGAGATCTGCGAGTTGGCGGATGCGTACGACGCGGCGGTCATGGTCGATGATTCGCATGCGACGGGCTTCTTCGGTCCGACCGGTCGGGGGACGCCGGAGTACTTCGGCGTGCAGGACCGGGTCGACGTGGTGACGAGCACGCTCGGCAAGGCTCTCGGTGGGGCGTCCGGCGGATTTACCAGCGGCTGGCAAGAAATCATAGAACTGCTCCGACAGCGCAGCCGGCCTTACTTGTTCTCGAACACGGTGGCTCCACCCATCGTGGCCGCGGCAATGTCGGTTCTGGACATCGTCGAGTCAGCCGGCGAGCTGCGGGACCGGTTGCGGGCAAACACGGCCCGGTTCCGCGCGGCCATGAAGCGGGCGGGTTTCCAGGTGCCCGACAGCGAGCATCCGATCGTGCCCATCATGGTCGGTGACGCCGGGCTGGCCACGCGGATGGCTGATCTGTTGCTCCAGGAAGGCGTTTACGTGATGGGATTCAGTTATCCCGTGGTGCCCAAAGGCCAGGCGCGGATTCGCGTGCAGATCTCGGCCGCTCATACGGCCGCCGACATCGATCGGGCGGTACAGGCGTTCACGAAGGTGTACGGGAGTTGCCAGCCATGACTTCCTTTCGCAGAGCAATGGTGCTGGGGACGGCGATGCTGTCGGCGGGGGCGGCCCGGGGCGAGGATCTCAGGGTGATCAAGACAAGCATCACGCTGGACAAAGGCGTGGTCATCACCCAGCCGATGGTGATCGCCGCCGACGGCGTGACGATTGACGGCAACGGGGCCACGCTGGAGGGATCGGGCAAGACGGGTGATCTCAAGACGTTCACGGGCACCGGCATTTTCGCGGAGGGACGCTCACGGGTCGCCATCCGTCATCTGAAGGTCCGCGGCTACGAGTCGGGCCTGGTCGCCACCGATGGCCGGCAGTGGACCATCGAGGATTGCGACTTCTCCGACAATTATCACGACCCGTCCTACGGCTGGGGCGACTACAAGCGGGTGGGCGGCATCATTCTCACCCGCATGGACCAGTGCACCATCCGGGGCAACAAGGCCAACCGCGTCTGGAACGGTCTGGATCTATGGGAGAGCAACGAACACATCATCGAGGGCAACGATTTCTCCCATTGCTCCAATGTGTGCCTGAAACTGTGGCAGTCCTGCCGCCACCAGGTGCGCGGAAACAACCTGTCCTACGGGCTGCGCATCAGTCCCGGCGAGGTCCACGCCCGCGACTCCACCAGCGTGCTGATCGAGACCGGATCCGATGACAATCGCTTCTCGGGGAATGACATCACGCACGGGGGCGACGGCGTGTTCATCCGCGTGCTCAACGGGTGGTGTTCGACCGGTAATGTCTTCATCGAGAACGACTGTTCCTACGC
>JACQVT010000209.1 GCA_016209665.1 Planctomycetota bacterium
CATGTGGGCCAGGTCGTCGTGCGGGCGCGGAATCACGTGCACGCTGATCACCTCGCCCACCTTCGTCGCCGCCGCCGACCCCGCGTCCGTCGCCTGCTTGACCGCCGCCACGTCACCCTTGATAAACCCGGTGACGTAGCCACGCCCGACCTTCTCATAGCCGATCAGCGTGACGTTGGCCGCCTTCAGCATCGCGTCGCACGCCTCGATCTGCGGGACCAGGCCCCTCGTCTCGATCATGCCCACCGCTTCCAGTGCTGCCATTTCTTGGCACTCCTTCGTGAATCAACCGTCGACCACAATGGAGAATTGAGATTTGAGAGTGGAGACACGCGCTCTGTCGCTCCCGGCGTGCTCCCGATCCATGTGACCCTGTCTCAATTCTCCATTCTCCATTCTCAACTCACTTGAACAGCTCCACGCTCTTGGCGTTCATCAAATCGCACGCATTCCCCTCGTCGGTGTCCAGATGCACCTCCAGCTTCACCGCGGGGTCCACCCGGGCGATCACCCCCTCGAACACCATCGGGCAACTGCCGTCCACCCGCAGCTTCAGGGCGTCCCCGTTCTTCACGCCGTACAACGCCGCCTCCGTCGGGTGCATGTGCACGTGCCGCTGGGCCCGGATGACCCCCTGCTTCATCTCGATGTAGCCCTTGGGGCCCAGCACGATGCAGCCCGGCGTCCCCTGCACGTTGCCGCTCATCCGCACCGGCACGTCGATCCCCATCGCGATCGCGTCCGTGAAGGCCAGCTCGATCTGGTTGTCCTTGCGGCACGGCCCGAGGATCCGCAGGTTGGTGATCGTCCGGTGCCGGGGCCCGATGATCGTCACCGTCTGCTCGCTGGCAAAGTGGCCCTCCTGGTACAGCGGCTTGAGCACCGTCAGCTTCGCCCCCGGCCCGAACAGCGTCTCGAGGTCCTGCTCCGTCACGTGCATGTGCCGAGCCGAGATGTTCACCAGCAGCTTGGGCGCATGGCCGTCCGCACGAGGTCCACTCACCGGCAGGCCGAGCCGCTGCCGCACCACCTGACGGACCATCTGCTCGATGGCCGCCCGGTCCACTCCACTGCCTTTGGCGATCGCGCTCATTCCTTACCTCGCGCCCGTGTGGGACCGGCATCCTGCCGGTCCAGAACCTCCGTGACCGCGCTCTCTCACTACCGCGCGCCGTTCGTCGCACAACTCTCCGCGCGCTTGGCCGCGTCACGTGTGACGCCATTGCCCGTCACCGGGGCCAGAATCATATCCACCCCGGCCTCCCGCACAACGTCTTGCCACTTCGACTCCAGCCCCGCGTCGCTCACCACCCGGTTGATGCGGTCCCAGCCGCACAATCGGGCCAGGCTCCGCCGCCCGAACTTCGTGCGGTCCGCCACCACGATCACCTCGTCGGCGCTCCGCATCATCTGCTCCTGCGTCTCGACGAGCAGCACGTTGGCGTTGTACAGCCCCTCCTCCGTAATCCCCGCCGCTCCCATGAACACCTTCGTGAAGTGCAGACCCGCCAGTGCCTGCTTGGCGATCGGCCCCAGCGCCACACCCGTGCGCGGGTAGATGTATCCCCCCACGAAGATCAATTCGACGCTGGCCGCGCTGCCCAACAGGTTCGCGATCGGCAGCGAGTTGGTCACCACCTGCAGCGACCGCGTCATCAGGTGCCGCGCGACCTGAAACGTCGTGGTGCCGCCGTCCATGAGGATCGTCTCACCATCCTCGACCCGTTCCGCCGCCGCCCGTCCGATCGCCAGCTTCTCCTCCACGGCCGTCGACTCGCGGGCCGAGTAGTTCAGCGCGCTGAACCGATCGCTGACGAACACCGCCCCGCCGTGCGTCCGCCGGATGACACCCTCCTCCTCCAACTGCGACAGGTCGCGACGGACAGTCGATTCCGAAACACCCAGCTCGGTCACGAGGACCGACAGGTCCGCGAACCCACGCCGGGCCAGAAACTCCGATAACTGTTGCCGTCGTTCGTCCCCAGTCATGATTCCTCCATCGCCTGACTGAGCTTGCAAGTATTATCGACAGATTATGACCGATTGCAACCATAATCTTTCATCGTCCATTCATTCGCGCGCCCCGATATGCGACTAGTGCCGATAACATGCGATTATCAAATGAGTTAGATTCATGCTGCCCACGGGCACCGGGACAACGACCCCCTGCCGTTTGAATCCTCCGAGTGGATCGTTAGCGTGTTGGGGGGCAGAAGGACAAGACCGCTTGGGCGATTTCGACCTCAGTTTCGAACCGTCCGATTTTGCCGGACTGATTTGGTGGGCGATCGGTTTGATGGTCGTTGTTGAGACGGCCACATACGTCTTCGCCGGTCGCCGACCGGCGACGGCCTGGGGGCGCGCGGTGCTCGTGCTCC
>JACQVT010000210.1 GCA_016209665.1 Planctomycetota bacterium
CCTGCAGACCGAGCCGCAGATCCAGGAAGTCCTGCGGATCAAGGAGGCCGGCCACGATTTCTTCGTCCAGTTCACCGACGCCCGGCCCGATACCGGCGGCCTGTCCGGGGCCACGCCGTCCGAGGCCGTGAGCTGGGGCAAGGTCGACCCTGACAAGCTGCCCGATGCCGTCGTGTGCTACGTCGATTCCACTGTGGCCGTGCCGCTGCTGACGCACTACGCCCTCGCCCGGCACAAGCCGCGCAAGCTCAAGCGGCTCTACGACCGCCTGCCGGAACTGATGGACCTGGTCACGAAAGAATACTGGAAACGCAACAAGAAACTGTGATCCCGACCGCGTTCAGGGGCCGACGAGTCACCCGGCTGTTGACGGGTTCCCCCGAAACGCTCGTGAGAAGCGAATTCAGCCACGAAAAGGCACAAAAAGCACAAAAAAGGAGGCTTAAAGCACGCACAGTACAGGGTCGGGCGGGTGGATTGTGCTCAGGAGGAGAAAAGACAGTTGAACAGGAGGCAACAGAGGGAACGGAGAAGACTCAGCACCGCATTCTCCTCTCTGTTATCTCCGTTTCCTCCTGTTCAAAGCATTCTTTCTTCTGAAGATCTGGTTCCACTCTGTACTGATCGCGGCCCGTGAGAAAGCTACAGCCCTCTGAGCCTGGTTCTTTTTTTGTGCTCTTTGTGCCTTTTCGTGGCTATTGTCTTCGGCGTTAAGCCCGGCACTCGCTGCTGAACCCGGGAACCGTCCACCGGAGGCATCGCCATGCCCAAGACCAGTACGCTTAAATCGCTCGCCCGGCAGCACGGCACGCCGCTGTTCATCGTGGACCATACTGTGCTGCGGCGCAACTTCACCGAGTTTCGCCGCTGGCTGCCCCGGGTGCAGGCGTATTACGCGGTCAAGGCCAACCCCGCTCCCGAGATCATTCGCACGCTGTATCGGGCCGGGGCCAGCTTCGACGTGGCCTCGATCGGCGAGTTCCGCCTGGTCTACGACAACATCCGCCGTCTCCCGCCCAAGAAACGCCAGGACTTCATCTGGGACAAGATCATCTACGCCAACCCGATCAAGGACCGGGCCACGCTGGAGGAGCTGGATCAGTACCGCCCGCTCGTGACCTACGACAACAGCGCGGAAATCGGCAAGATTCGACGGCACGCCCCGCACGCCGGCCTGGCCCTGCGCATCCGGGTGCCGAACACCGGCTCGATGGTCGAGTTGTCGAGCAAATTCGGGGCCGCCCCCGGCGAGGCCGCCGACCTGATCGCCGCCGCGTTCGACGCCGGCCTGGTTGTCGAGGGGCTGTGCTTCCACGTGGGCAGCCAGTGCACGAACTTCGACAACTTCGTCCAGGCCCTGAACATCTCCGCCCAGGTGCTGGAGGAGTCCGCCGGCCACGGCCACCCGCTCAAGCTGCTGGACATCGGCGGCGGGTTCCCCGCTCCCTACGACGGCAGCGTCCAGCCGTTCCGCAGCCTGGCCCGGATTCTCAACGCCGAGTTGCGCCGCCTGTTCCCGCCCAACCTCGAGATTCTGGCCGAGCCCGGCCGGTTCATGGTCGCCACCGCGGCCACGCTGGTGGCCGAGGTCATCGGCAAGGCCGACCGCGACGGCAAGCGCTGCTACTACCTCAACGACGGCATCTACCAGACGTTCTCCGGCGTGCTGTTCGACCACTGCCAGTACCACGTGAAAGCGTTCAAGAAAGGCCCGGCCCAACTGTCCGCGGTCTTCGGCCCCACCTGCGACGCCCTGGACACCATCTGCCAGTCCGAACCGCTGCCCGACCTCAACCTCGGCGACCTGGTCTACAGCGAGAACATCGGCGCCTACACCCACGCCTCGTCCACCTGGTTCAACGGCTTCCCGCCGGCCAGGGTCGTGCACGTCAACGTGTAGGGCTTGGCCACGTTTTCCGTAGCGGCCGGCGCCCTCGCCGGCCGTTCGGCGCGGGAAGACGTCCGGCGAGGCGCCGGCCCCTACTGCCGCGGGCACGAGATTTGTCTGGAAGCCGTATCAGGAGGCCGTCAGGGCGTTGTACGCCGCGGCCAGGGCGCGGGCGATCGGGCCGGGCTTTCCGCTGCCGATGGCGTGCCGCTCGACGCGGGTGACCGGCATCACCTCCATGATGGCGTTGGTCAGGAACACCTCGTCGGCCTCGAGCAGGTCGTCGATCGTGCACGGCGACTCGTCGACCGGGACGTTCTCACGGCGGGCCAACTCGATCACCGCCGCTCGCGTGACGCCGGGCAGCACGGGGGTGTCGAGCTGGGGAGTCTTCACGCGGCCAGCCTGGACGATGAATACGTTGCTCATGCAGCCCTCGGCCAGCAGGTTATCGGGCGTGAACCACAGGGCCTCGTTGCAATGCCTATCCTGGGCGTCGCGGAGGGCCAGCAGCCGCGGGAAATAGCACGTCGTTTTGTGGCCGGCCAGCGGATCGAGCCGCGACTGGCGATACTCGGTCACGACGCAGACGGTCATACCCCGCTCGTACAGTTCCGGCGGATACCCGCGGGTCGCCTCGGCCCGCACCAACAGCGTGACCTGCTGGGCCTCGTCCGTCGAGCCGGGCGGCGTCACCGTGATCCGCACCCGGGCATCTTGCAGGCGGTTGGCCCACAGCACCCGCTCAACGGCGTCCGGAATCTGCGCGACGGCGTCGCCCACGGGCATGTTGAACCGTTTGGCCGACCGCTGGAGCCGCTCCACGTGCTCGACCAAGCGGAACGGACGGCCGCCGTACGTCCGCAGCGTCTCGAACAACCCCACCCCGTGCAGGAACGCCGGGTTCGAGACCGGCAGGCGGGCCTGGTCGGCCGTCAGCAGTTGGCCGTTGAGGTAGATCTGCTCGCTCATGGGCCCTTCCGACACCTTATGGGCTCACCAGCCGGGTGGTCGACCGACAGGCGCGCTGCCTGCTCCGATTCCGCGAGACCCAGCGCCCGCCGCATCCCCAGCGCCTTGGCGCACGTCTCGTCGTATTCCGCCGCCGGCACCGAATCCGCCACGATGCCGCCGCCGGTGTACCAGTGGAGCCGGCCACCGGCCTGGATCATCGTGCGGATGGCAATGTTCAGGGTCATCCGCCCGCCGGGGGCGAAGTAGCCGATCGCACCGGTGTAGACGCTCCGCTCGGTCGGCTCCAGCTCGTCGA
>JACQVT010000201.1 GCA_016209665.1 Planctomycetota bacterium
CCGGCGGCAAGATTTCCCAATCCGTCATGTAAAAGGCCGAGCTGATTCCAAGACTGCGCGGTCGGCCATTCTCTAATGAGCGCTTCGAGCACCGGAATCGCCTCGGTGGCACGGCCGGATGTCTGAGCGCAACGTGCCAGACCGAACGCAGCCTGCTCGGTCAACGGCGGGCCGGCTGCCGGCACTTCTGACGCGATCCGCCTCACATTCAAAATTTCGGCGTATTGCTCCAGCGCGTCGTCGCACAGGCGATAGGCTTCGTAAGCGGCAGCCAGTTCTAGTCTTGCCCCAACATCCCCAGGATTCGCTGTTATACGCTTTTGCAGCGTCTGGATCCGCGGATCGTCAGTCCGGGGGTGACGACCAGAAAGCCGCGCGTGAACTTCTTGCTGTTGGGCCGTCGCACGGCGTTGATCGTCTGCCAGGCGATGATCATCGCCATCACGGTCGTCTTTCCGGCCCCCGTGGCGAGCTTGAGGGCAAGGCGGACCAAGCCAGGATTCGACTGCTGGCTTGCGGCCTCAGAATAGTCGAGGATGCGATGACCTTCCTTGACTTGCGCAGCGACCTCGCTGAGCCAGATTGCAGTTTCGACCGCCTCGATCTGACAGAAGAAGGGGCGGATGCTGCTGAAGGGATGGTGCCGCCAGTGCTGAAGCAGGCGGACGGTCTCGGGTGTGACGTGCCAATCGCCGGGGCTTGGGAGCTTTCGCCAGGCGTCCACGCGCTGGCGAATCTCGTTGACCATCGACATGGTCTCGTACCGCTGGCCGCCGGTGGAGACCTCCTTTGCCTCGTCAAAGATGAGTTCTTCCTGGACCGGAGCGTTCTTTCGCTTCTTCGGCTTCGGGATCGGCGTTATGAACTCGGCCCGACGTCGTTGCTCAAGGATTCGGCCGGTTGGCTGCCCAGCACCGTCGAGTTCCCAATGCATCGACGGGTAGTCGTAAGGAGAATTGATGACTGGTCTCTCGAAGAACTGGTTGGTCATAAGTGAAGCGCTCCTTGGCGGCGCTGATACCGTCGGCTATATCTCGATCCGCTTCACCTCGCCGAGTGTGATCTCGTCACTCGTCCGGTCGTACAGCTTGGTCGTCCGGGGCGACTCGTGGGCTGCAATCGCCTGGGCGTTCTCGATGGTTCCTCCGTTATCGAGATAGGCCGTAATCCCTGTGGCCCTGAATGTATGGCAACACGTGCTTTGTGGCAAGCCGGCCCTCCTGGCCCGGCGCCTGATGGTGCCGGGCACGGCCGTGGGGGCCATGGTATTCGCGGTCAGCCGCCCCCGCCGGACCGGCGTCGTCCCACTCCTGCGATCCAATGACGCGAACGCAACGGATTCAGGGGGGTTTCGACCGTCGCTCCGAGCCTCGGGGCGGCCTGGTCATCCGGACTTCGAGCCTCCTCCGTCACTCGTCATGGGATTGTCGTCATTGTAACTCGTCGAGCCTGAAACGGGGCACGGTCAGCGGTAGTCCGCGCTTACGTTCGCATCTGCAGCGTCGTGCCGCCGGCCAGGTTCCAGACGTCCTGGAACCCGTGCTGGACGAGGATACGGGCGGCGTTGTAGGCCCGCTGGCCGACGCCGCAGTAGACGTAGACCGGCCGGTCGCGGTAGAACTCGTCGAGGCGGCCCCGCAGCGTGTGCAGCGGCACGTTCACGGCGCCGGGCCGAGCACCGGCCGCGACCTCCTGCTCGCTCCGCACGTCGATCAGTTGGCCGTCCGTCGGCGGCTCGCCCACGCCGCGCTGCCGGATCAGGCCGTCCTTTTCGTTCTGGGCGACGAACGCCGCGATGTGCACCGGGTCCTTGGCGGCCCCGAACTGCGGGGCATACGCCAGGTCCAAGCCCGCGAGATCGTCGATCGTGCCGCCAAAGTGCAGGACCGTCGCGACGACGTCGATCCGTTTGTCGACGCCCGCTCCGCCCACCGCCTGGGCCCCCAGCACGCGCCGCGTCCGCCGCTCGTAGACCAGCTTGAGGATCATCTGCTCCGCGCCGGGGTAGTAGCCCACATGGTGGCCGCGGATGGCATAGCTCCAGCCGACGTGGTAGCCGGCCTGCTCGGCGGCGCGGACGCTCAGACCTGTCGCGGCCGCCGCCTTGCCGAACACCCCGACGATGGCCGTCCCCGCAACCGGTGTCGCCCGGGCCGACCGCCCGGTGACGGCATGCTCGCCCGCGAGCCGCCCGTTGCGGTTCGCCGGACCGGCGAGGGGCACGCGCACGCTGCGGCCGAGGACCACGTGCCGCACCTCCGCCGCGTCGCCCACCGCGTAGATGTCCGGGTCGCTGGTCTGCGAGTATTCGTTGACGGCGATGGCCCCGCTCGCGCCGATGGTCAGCCCCGCGCTGGCGGCCAGCTTGACGTTGGGCCGCACGCCCATCGCCAGCAGCACCAGGTCCGCCGGCAGCGAGGCCCGTGTGGGACCGGCTTCCAGCCGGTCAGTCTGTGTGGGACCGGCTTCCAGCCGGTCAGACTTCAAGGTCTCGGGATGGGCCGCTAAATGCACTTGGGTCACGCGGCCGTCGCGTACCGTCAGTCTCTCCACCGTGCGGGCCAGATGCAGCTCGACGCCGCGCTTCCGCAACACCGCCTCGATCTCGGCCGCGATTTCAGCGTCCAACAGCGGCAGAATCTGCGGCTGCTGCTCCACCACCGTGACCGCGAGGCCCCGTTCGACCAGGGCCTCGACCATCTCCAGGCCGATGTAGCCGGCCCCGATCACGACGGCCCGCCTGGGCCCCTGCCCGTCGACGTAGGACTTGATGCGGTCGGTGTCGGCCACGTCGCGCAGCGTGAATACGTTTTCGGATGCAACCCCATCCCACGGCGGCACGATCGGTGACGCCCCGGGCGACAGGATCAGCTTGTCGTAACTCTCCCACCTCCGCTCGCCCGTCGCCCGGTTCAGCACTTGGATGCGCCTGCCGGCCCGATCGATCTCCAGCACTTCGTGGCCCGTGCGGACATCGATGTTGAACGTGCTCTTGAAATACGCCGGCGTGGCCAGGAACAGCTTCCCGCGGTCCGCGATCTGACCACCGATGTAGTACGGCAACCCGCAGTTGGCGAACGACACGTGCTCGCCCGCCTCAAACACGACGATCTCGGCCTGCTCGTTCATGCGGCGGGCCCGGGTGGCCGCGTTGGCGCCGCCCGCCACCCCGCCTACAATCAGAATACGTGGTTTGCCCATCGCGTCACCCCTCCTGCCGTCCCTCCGTGCCGCAGCACGACGGCGTCTTGTTCCACGGCATCATCTCCAGCAAGCGGGCCATCGGGCAGTACCCGGTGAGGCCTGCGAACAACAATCCGCACGCGACGATCCAGTCGATGACGTGGAACCCCGGAGCATACAACCCTCCCAGCAGCCCGATCAGCAGCAGCCCGCCGGCCGTGATCATCACCTGGCGGATGATCGGGATCGTCTTCCGCACGACCACCACGTCGACCCCGGCCTTCTTGCAGGCCTCGAGGCCCCCGGCGAGCATCACAATCTGCGTGAAGCCGGCGGCCGTCATCTCGTCGAAGGCCTGTCGCGACCGCACGCCGCTCTTGCACATCAGCAGCAGCAGCTCATCCCGCCTCCATCCGCGGGTTACGTCGGTGAGTTTCGCCAGCGGCACACATTCCGCCCGCGGCAGACGCTCGCCCGCAAACTCGTGCTCGCTCCGCACGTCGATGATCCGCCCCTTCCACTCGCCGATCCGATCCGCAGTGATCGTTCTCATCTCATCCTCCCGTCGGCGGCGGCGCCGCGCCTGCCGGCGCCAAGCTCGATCCTCCCGTGGCGGATGGCGCTGAACCCGCCTGCGCCGGCATGTGAGTCCGAATGCACGCCAGCACCCACGCCGGCTGTGGACTGATCACCCGGTAGTAGACCGTCTTGCCCTCCCGCTCGCTCCCCAGAATCCCATAGGCCTTCATGATGCCCAGATGCTGGCTCGTGGCGTTGCTGGGGATGCCCAGGTGCTCGGCGATCTCGTTCACCGAGATTCGCTCCCGCAGCAGCAACTCGCAGATCCGCAACCGATGCGGATGCGCCATTACCCGCATAACCAGCGCGGCTTCCTCCAGCCGCTCCGTCGGCAGCAGGCTGTCCGGGGCCTTCACCATCAATAGTCATTATATCATGAACTCATGATGCATCAACTCGAATTTTTCTGGATCTTCGTAACTCGCGTTGTGGTAATCATTTAATCGCTGGTCGCATGGACCAAGAGGAGCAGACCATCGCCCAGACGGCGTGCAGCAGGCGCCGCGAGCAGGGCGACTATCAGCCCGCAGGCGAATGCCAACCGGGCGGCGACGGCGGCTTGGCGGCCATGCCGACAACGGATCAGCATCCCAAGCCGGTCCAGCCCCACCGGCATCAGCGTCCAGAATGGCAGAACCAGGATACGCGGATCCAGCGGCGCGCCGAGTGCGACCAGGCCCAACCCAACCGCGGCCAGGCAACCCCAGGCCTGCCGGCACCCGGCGCTGGCAGGCCGCAACGTGCTGGCGGACACACGAGGGCTGCGCCACTCCAGGCCCGCCGCCCCGATGAGCGCGACCGGCAGCACGACCAGCAGGTCGCGACCGACGGCATACGCGTTGGCCGGTGGTCCAAGGCCGCCTGTCCACCAGCCGATCACGGTACCGACGAGGCCCGTCGCCAAGCCTACCACGGCGTTCTTGCTGCTATGGGGGCTCGACCATCTGGCATATGCGACACCGATGGGCAGAATGAGCGCGGTGGGACTCAGGGCACAGGCGGCCGCCGTCGCGGTTGGGCCGATAACCGCATTCTTCCGCCGACCTGCCAACCCGCTGGCGGCGATCGCCGCGGCCAGCAGGCCCAAATCGGCGCGGTTGACGTTTGGGCAGGACTCGACGGCGAGCGGCACGAGCGCCGCCATCGAACCGGCCACCAGCCAGCACACCCAGGCCCCTCCGCGAGGCCAAGCCCTGCCTGCGGCGGCCCCCGTCACGCCGGCCGCGGCGAGCACGCTCACCAAGCCGACGACGAGCCTGAGCGGTCGGACGACACCCTCCGCGGGGTCGACCGCCGAGGTCATCGTCGCGATGGCCGCGAGCAGGCCGATGCCCAGGGCCGCCATGATTGTTCTACCGGCCGGCTGCATTCCCGCCTCCACGAATCTGTTGGCAGACTTCGCCGAGCAGATTGGTTCGCAGCGCTTCCTCGAACAGGCGAACCTCCAGTGCTGGCTCGATTCGGCGGCCTCGGACGGATGCGAGGCTCGCCAGGGGCAGCGCGGCCGCGAAGGTGAGCACCGCCGCCGTCGCCGCTACCCACCGCCACGCCGCCCATCGCGCCTTAGGCCCCAGTCCGCGGATGGCCTCGATCGTCGCCCCCACGCCCACACCCGCGAGCAGACACGCCGGGGCCGCCAACTGCTGGTAGTAGTGCGCCGCCGGGATCTTCATCGACCACACGATAACCGTCTCGGCCACCAACCACATACCTGCCAACATGCCCACGCTCGTCGCATCGCCTGTCGCAGACGAGTGCGATTCGCGCGGGCCCGGGGCTCGTCGGGAGCCATCCGATCTCAGCAGGAGGGCCACCGCGATCCACCACGCGGCGGGCACGAGCGGCCAGATCTTTGCGAGTTCAGGCAGCCCCATGCCCCGGCCGCCGATTCGCGGCGCCGACAAGTGGACCACGTCGGCTGCGTGCGCCGCCAGCCAGCCGCGCCACGCGAGCACGATCAGCACCGGTGCGAGCCCGCCGATCAATCCGACGGCCGTCGCCGCCCAGACTTGCGGCAGGCGGCGCTCGCAGCCCGTCCACCACCGATAGACATCATGCGCGATCAGCACCGCGAGCAGGCCAACGGCCGTTTGCTTGATGGACAGGGCGACGCCCAGGCCCAGCCCGCGGAGGATCCCGCGCCGCAGCGGTTCCACGTCGCTCGTGTGGGCCAGGACCGCCAGCAACATCGGCAGGGCAAGGTAGTTCTCGTTCAGGTTGAAGCCGTCGGTCGTGTAGTCGATGGCGGCGTAGGTGTTCTGCATCAGGGCGAAGAGCACGGTCAGCATGCCCGCCTGTCGGGGGCCGAACAGACGTCGGCCCAGCAGGTAGAACACCGCGTAGGCCGCCAGCAGGAACGTGGACTCGATCGGCACGACGGTGAGGCGGCTCGCCGGGCCGGGCATCACGCGAAAGCACCAGCCGGTCAGCAGGGCCTGGCCCGGCGGCTTGTCGGGGACGAGGTCGTCGATCGTCGCGTCCGGCTGCCAGAATCGGTGGGCGGCCAGCGAATAGGTCAGGCTGTCAACCTTGTCGCCCGCCCCGACCGTGGCCAGCCGCCCCGCCACGTGCACCACCAGCACCACGGCAAGCATCGCCGCGGCGAACCAGCCGGCGGCGAGTGAGCGATCTGGACATCGTGCGCGAGAAGCGGGAGGCGTCATGATCGTCTGGGAGGCAGTATAAACGCAACGGCATTTGACCAGCAGATGATGTAGGGCGTTGTTTCCGGAGGACCGCGTCAACTCGTTGACGCATCCTCCCCGGGCAGGTGGCGAAGGAACGGCAACGAGTTGCCTTGGTCCTGAAAGCCTCCCGCCACCCCGTGATGCACCTGGAGTGGCTGTCAGGGCGGGCAGCGGCTTGACAATTGTCTAGGCTTATTCGAGAATAGTCGGACAAGTGGCGGGGCGGCTGCGATTCGCGCCCAACCGCCGCAGACATCTTGGGCCGTGGTGCAATTGGTAGCACGCCTGACTCTGGATCAGGAAGTTCTAGGTTCGATTCCTAGCGGCCCAGTCGAAATGTTCCGGCCCATCCGACCCGCTTCCCGCCCCCGACAACGCCATTTCCCTTTGACTCGCATGTGCCCTTGTCGCCGCACAACCCCACCCGCCGGAACCGGTACGGCCCCAATCCGGATGTTGCCATGCCAGTCGACCCGCCCTGCCACTTTGAACAGCCTCGCCATCGCGTCACCTGCCTTGCCTTACTCGCCCTTCCGCTTGCGCCAGGAGGTCGTCACAGTCTGTGACCACCTCTGTTATGCGTCCAGGAACAGACCCGGCTCCACCTTGAAGTGCTCGGACAGAATGCGAATGTGCGTCTTGCTCAACTGCCGGTGGCCGTTGAGGATCAACGACGCCAGCGGCCGGTTGCCCAGCAGTTCGCCCAACTCCTTCTGCGCCATACCGCTTTCGGCCATGAGGTACTTGAGCACCTCGACCGGGCGCATCTTGCGGACCTTCATGGCGAAGTGCTCATCGTCGTAGGCCTGCACCACCATCGTCAGCGCGTCGAGGTAGTCCTGCCGGCCGGCGGTCAGGCTGCCCTCGGGCTGGACCGCCAGCCGGTCGACGATCGCCGCCGCTGCGTCGTACTCCCGCGCGGTGCGGATCGGCCGAAGCGGAAACTCCCGGATCAGAGCCAGGTAATCCGCCGCCGGGGCCGCCCGTCGAGAGCCTCGGGGTCGAACGACCGCTCGGTATGCCGTTCTGGTCATAGCGATTCCTTCCAGGTGCCCTTGCTGTACTCGGCGTGGGTCAGCAGGAGCAAAACGTAGACCCGCTGGCGATTGTAGTGGATCGCCGTCACCAGCCGGCACTTGTTCCCGCCGATGTTGAACACCGTCACCACCCCGCCGCTGGCCACGTCCATGCCGTCGGCGTGCGGGAAGGCGGCCCGAACGTCTCGAATACTCCGCCATTTCGCCTTGCGGGCCACGCGATACCACATCATCAGCGGCCCCGCCGCGTCCGGGTGCCGGGCCGCATACTCCACGATCCGCTTGCGAGTAATGACGTTCATCGTCCCTGGTCCGCCGTGGTGAACCTGGTCCACCTTGGCGAACGTAATTCCTAGTTACATTATGTAACAAGAGTGATCGGTTGTCAAGTCTTTTGGCCGTTCAAGGTCACAATTTGTGACCTCAGGTTTCGAGCTTCCTCCCAGGTGAGTTGGAACATGAAGTCTTCCGGAAACCGGTCCAGATTGCGTCTGACTGCTTGGTTCATGGCCTCGAGAAGACAGCAGACCGGGCGGCGGCACTGGTGGGTACAGTCTTCATGGAGGAGTTGGGAGTCAGTTGTCGCTACGTGGGTGGTGGAGCGATGCATCCATTCCGGGTGATGGTCGAACATTCACACGGCCGGAATTGACGGGATGCCCCGCTGCCCGCCATCCTCGACGAAGCGTTCATGTGGGAGCTGTGAGGAGAGGACGGGGTTCGGGTTTCGGGGTTCGGGGTTCGGGGCTCGGGATTCGGGGCTCCCGTCTGCGCGTCCCGCCGGCGTGGCGAGCGGAGCCGGGAGGCAGGCGGAAGATGGGCCACAAAAAGCACGACAAGCCACGAAAAAAAGGGAAGAGCGCGTGACGGTGGGCTCTTTTTTTGCGGCTCTTGAGACTTTTTGCGGCTAACTGCCTCGGTCTTTGAC
>JACQVT010000227.1 GCA_016209665.1 Planctomycetota bacterium
CTTCCCGCCATGTCGTTCCTCCCGGGCCTGCAAACCGGCCCGTCAGATCACGCCCTGTGCGTCAAACGGCCCCAAGAACGCCCTGGGGGGTAGTCCAGGCCGTCCCCGCTGCCGATCGTGCCTTGGCGCCGTGGAAAACGCTCTGGGCGCGGGGTTTCGGAGCGTAGTTCTCGTCGTTGTCCTCGCTGCGGTGAGTGGTCAGCGTGTGATCTCGCATCCCTTTGTCGGAGCGTCGAGCGACCGCGCGCGCCGACGACACCCCACCGCGCTCGCTCGTTCCGGTGTGTCGCGTTGACAATACCCCGCGCCAGTCATTAGCGTCCTGGGGTTTAGTCAGTGTCAACGCTGTCAACATGGCTCGACCGGAGTGTGACGTCATTGTTCAGTTCCCGGATCAATCAGGGCCATCATTGCCCGCCGGATCGGTGCTGGCAGTTCAGGCCATGCTCGGACGATTCGGGCCAAGTCGGGAGGGATCGGGTCCGCTTCAGCGGCCGGTCCGGCGATCGGTGCGCCTGATTCTGCGCCGCGCTCACTGGAAACATGCGGTTTTTCTTGGTAATCTGATGGAGGGTCGGGGGTTCGAGTCCCCTCACTCACCCTGTGCCCGGTATGGGGTCTGGACACCCTCTACCGGCAGTTCGCACGGCCGGTCGCGGCCACTGTTGAGAAATCGGGCCCAGGACAACCGCATGAGGCGCGAGTTCAACGTGATCATCGAACGTGACGAGGACGGCTACTACGTGGCCAGCGTCCCGGGACTTCGGGGCTGCCATACACAGGCCAAGTCGCTGGACACGCTCATGAGGCGGATCCGCGAGGTGATCGGCCTGTGTCTCGACGTGCAAGGCCAGGCTCCCACCTCCGTGAATGAATTCATCGGTGTGCATTGGGAGTAATATGCGTCGGGTGGGGTTTGGGTGACCTCGCGCGTGGGGCGCTTGAGGGACGGGCGCACGGCCCCCAGCCATACGAGCTTCGCTATCTCAAGCCAGGCCGATCTGCGTATGCCTGAACTGCCCGACATCATCGTATACCTGGATGCGCTGGGGTCCCGGGTTCGCGGCCAGGTTCTGAAGCGGCTTCGGGTGTTCAGTCCGTTCCTGCTCCGGACGGTCGAGCCGCCGATCGAGGCGGCCGAGGGCAGGGTGGTCGTTGATCTTCGTCGTATCGGCAAACGGATTGTGCTCTGCCTGGATGCCGGAGAACAGGCAACGGGCGAGCCGCTGTTCCTGGTCATCCACCTGATGATCGCGGGACGGCTGCAGTGGTTGAAGACCGGGGCGAAGTCTCCGGGCAGGATCGCCTTGGCGATGTTCGACTTTGCCACCGGCGCACTGGCCCTGACCGAGGCCGGCTCGAGGAAGCGAGCGTCGCTGCACCTCGTCCGCGGCGAAGCGGGGCTGGCCGCGCACGATCCCGGGGGGTTGGAGGTTCTGGAAGCCGACCCGGCGGCGTTCCGCGCCGCGCTCCGGCGGGAGAACCACACGCTCAAGCGAGCCCTCACCGATCCGCGCCTGTTCTCGGGCATCGGCAACGCGTACTCGGACGAGATTCTTCACGCCGCGAAGCTTTCCCCGCTTCAGTGGACGTCCCACCTGTCTGACGACGAGATGGACCGCCTGTTCGCCGCCGTCCGGGGCAAGCTCGAGTACTGGATCGCCGAGCTTCGCCGCCAGTTCTCCGACCGCTTCCCCGGCCCCGGTGAGATCACGGCATTCCGGTCCGGGTTCGCGGTCCACGGACGCTTCGGCTTACCGTGCCCAGTGTGCGGGACCGCCGTCCAGCGCATCCGCCACGCCGCGAACGAGACGAATTACTGCCCCGGCTGCCAGACCGACGGTCGCATCCTCGCCGACCGCTCACTGTCCCGCCTCCTGCATGAAGATTGGCCGCGCACGGTCGAGGAGTTGGGATCTGACCACAGATGAGTGCGCGAGCTGACTGGCGTCAGCAGGAGACTCCGATGGGGTCGATGGTTAGGCTTGACCCGCGGGCGCGGAGAGGTTGTCAAATGATCGTTGCGTTGGTTATGGGACGCGCGGGGCCGAAGCCATTTCAGCATTGAGAGCCGTGGAGCGACGGAGGGTTTCGCTGCGCTCACGGGACACGGCCCGTGGGCGCGGAGGTCGGCGCGGGCGACGGGGGGCCCGCAGAAGCTGCCGGAACGCGCGCAGGTTTTGCTGATTTCGGCGCGGGTGGCCCTCATCCACGAAGCAACGAATTGCCGACAGGTAGATGACCCGGACTCAAAAGCGTGCGTGCCTCCGGGATTTCGCCTCGACAGTTGTACGTTCCCGGCGTTGGTTCGGGATGCGTCCTTCGAGCGAGGTGTGCGGTCGCACCGCGGTCAGGATGGCCCGGTCCAGACGGAAGGCTCAGGATGAGCGTCGCGCCAGAGCAACAACCCCCCGGCGGCAAGCGACCGTCGGTAAGTCCACCACCGACTCGCCAGGGCGAAGCCCTTGGGCGTAGGACGGCCCCGGCCGGTACGAGAGCGGTTGACCGGCTGACGGTGGCCGCGGCGGAACTGAGCGGGAGATGGCAGATCCCGCTGATGGTGGTGGCCCTGACGTTGCTGGGCGTGTCCGTCTGGCGTCTGCGACCGCAACCCAAACCTCCCAGTTTCGATCAACTGTTCGCCCAGGCCGCGGCACTCAAGGAAGCGGGCCTGCACGAAGAGGCGAGCAAGGCCGCGGAGGCGCTGTTGGCCGATCCGGCCCGTACACCCCAGGAGCGGGTGAAGCTCCATCGGCTGCTCGCGGAGGTCATCTTCGCCTATGAGTCGGGCAACGCGGTCCACGGCCCGGCGAATTGCCGGCGGATCATCGAGAACAGCGACAAGTCGCTGCTGGCGGGGGAGGAGTTCGAGGCCGACGCGCACCACATGCGGGGCTTGGCCCGCGAGTGGCTGGGGCAGACCGGCGAGGCGGTCGTCGAGTATCGCCAGGCGCTGGCCAAGGGCGTCAAGGATCCGTGGGCGGCTCGGCAGCACGTCATCGAGCTGAGGCGACTCGACAAGAGCATTACCACCGAACAACTGCATGAGGAACTGGAAGCCTTCATGTCGGGGGCGGACGTGCCGCGGGAGCTGCAGTTCTGGGCGGCCGAGCAGAAGATCAAGTCATATGCCGCCACGGGCCGGCACGACCAGGCCGAGAAGTTCCTGGCGGACCATTCGCGGTTGTTCGAGGACAGCCGGTGGAAGAACGGATACGACTATCTGCGGGCGCTGGTCGGCTATCACGTCGGGCGGCACGACGAGGCCGAGCGGCTGCTGCGGAGCCTGCGGGAACGGGTCGTCCCGGGCGACCCGTTGTACGCCCAGACCGGATGGCTGCTGGGGTCCATTCTGGAACAGCAGGGCGCGCCGGAGTACGCGCTGTCGCTATTCATCGAGGTGCTGGACAAGACGGTGCCGAGCCCGAGCAGGACCGCGTGCCTGTTCGGCCGGGCGGAATGCCTGGCGGAGACGGAGCGGTTCGCGGAGTCCTTGAAGACCTTCGAGGAGGTCATCCGCCTGAGCACCGAGAACCCGCTGATCGCGCAGGTCGATCTGAAGGACGTGCGCGAGTCGGTGACGGCCTGGTACCAGACGTTGTACCTCACCGGCAATCGCGAACGGGCGATGGCGTACCTCAAGCTCGCGGCGAGGCTGGCGCCGCCCTCCGATGCCTCGATGCAGGCGATCTACGCCAAGCGGGTGGCGGACCTGGCGATGGAATTGGGTCGGGCGGCCTTGGTCCGGGCGGCCGAGGGGAAGACCGATGCGGATAGCCATCGGCAGACGGCCCATAAGTACCTGACGCAGTCGGGCGAGGAATACCTGCGGCTGGCGAAACTGGAGGGGGTCGACATCCAGGGGACGACGGCGGCGATGTGGCAGGCGGCGGAAACGCTCGACCTGGCCGGCGAGCGGACCCGGATGGTCGGCGTGCTGGAGAGGTTTATCGCGGCCTATCCGGAGGACACCCGGGTCCCGGAGGCGTTGCTGCAACTCGGACGAGCGTTCCAGACGGCCGGCGACATAACCCGGGCGGTCGAGAAATACCAGGAGAACCTGATCCGCTATCCGCGGACACCGGCGGCGCTGGCCTCGCTGATCCCGCTGGCGGACTGCTTTGAGGAGTTGAAGCAGAAGGACAAGGCGGAGCAGACACTGCTGCGGGTCGTCACGCCGCGGCCGGGAGACGCGCTGGCCCTGATCACGCCGGAGGCCCCCGAGTATCAGGACGCCCTGTTTCGTCTGGGCGATCTCTACATGGCGGAGGAGGAATACGAGAAGGCGATCGGGCGCTACGAGGAGGCGCTGGAGCGTTATGCCGGCGATCCGCGGGCGGACTCGGCGACGTTTCACCTGGCCGACGCCTACCGCAAGAGCGCCGCCCGCATCCGGCGGGACCTGGAGGA
>JACQVT010000202.1 GCA_016209665.1 Planctomycetota bacterium
CACCAACATCGCCCTGGCCCAGGGCCCCCTCGACGCCCTGCTCGACGCCTGCGAGCCCTGACCCCCATCGTTTTCACGCTTCGCCCCCGTCCAGGGTTTCTAGGACCAAGGCAACTTGTTGCCGTTCTTTCATCTCCTGCAGTGGTGGAGGTCACCGCGTCGTTCGTCATGCTCCTCGAACGCCCAGCACTTTTCGCTTCTGCTGCCCGGGCCCCGAACCCCGGTTCCGAAGCTGGCACACCGGCATCTCACCGTTTATGTTGATCCGGTAAGCCGTATGCTGGAGAACTGAGATCACCATGACGAGCAAAAGACAACCTCGAACGAAGCAAACCCCACCCGCCCGTGTGTCGAGCTACGACGCCATCCTGGCCGACGTCGTCGGTCTGCTGGATTCCGCCCGCCACGCCTCGGCCCGCACGGTCAACACGATCATGACCGCGACCTATTGGCTGATCGGCCGGCGGATCGTCGAGCACGAACAGGCCGGCGGCAACCGTGCCGAGTACGGTGAGGCCCTGCTCAAACGGCTTGGCGCCGACCTGACATCTCGATTCGGTCGGGGTTTCGCGTGGCGTAATCTGTACCAGATGCGAGCCTTCTTCAAGAGCTATCCGGACATTTTGCAGACACTGTCTACAAAATCCTCTCCTGAACGTGCCGCGAGGAAATTGCAGACGGCGCCTGCAATTTCGACTGGATCACCAATCCGTCAGACACCGTCTGAAGAATTCACCCTGCCTGCCCTGGCCGAGCGTTTCCCGCTGCCCTGGTCGGCGTATGTCCGACTGCTGTCGGTGGAGAACCCGCAGGCCCGGGCGTTCTACGAGGCCGAAGCCCTTCGCGGCGGCTGGTCGGTCCGGCAGCTCGACCGGCAGATCGGATCGCAGTTCTATGAGCGGACCGCCCTGTCGCGGGACAAGGCCGCCATGCTCCGTAAGGGCCAGCAGGCGCGGCCCCAGGATGCCGTTACGCCCGAAGAGGCGATCAAGGACCCGTTCATCCTGGAGTTCCTCGGCCTGCGGGACGAGTACTCAGAAACGGACCTCGAAGATGCCCTGACTCGCCACCTCGAAGCCTTCCTGCTCGAGCTGGGCGGCGATTTTACGTTCGTGGCCCGGCAGCGACGGCTCCGCATCGGCGGTGAGTGGTATCGCGTCGATCTGGTGTTCTTCCACCGGCGCTTGCGCTGCCTGGTCATCATCGATCTGAAGCTCGACAGGTTCACCGCGGCCGACGCCGGCCAGATGCACCTGTACCTGAACTACGCTCGCCAACACTGGACCCACCCGGACGAAAGCCCTCCCGTCGGCCTGATCCTCTGCGCGGAAAAAGATGAGGCTCTGGCTCGCTATGCCCTGGACAACCTGCCCAACAAGGTCGTCGCCGCCCGGTACCGTACGGCTTTGCCCGACGAGAAGCTCCTGGCTGCCGAGATCGCGAGGACCCGCGATGCCATCGAACGCCGTCGACCCATTGCCGCGCCCGCGTCGCCCACGCGAGACTCTGCCCGCCGGCTCTCCACCCGACCCAAACGGAGGACGCGCTCTCGACGGTTCGGCGGTTCATGACGATCCTCTGGGGTGGCAGGCTGCCCCACGAATTGTACGCGCATGGGCATCACGGGGCCGGTTCATCGGTGCCGCGGGTGGTCTTCACGTGGATCGTGCCTTGCTCGTCGAACCACAGCGGGTCGATAGCGAGGAAACGCCTCCAGCCGGGGCGTTCGCTGTCCTGCTGGTGGTAGACCATCCACAGGCGGCCGTCGGCCCCGGCCACGACACAGTGATGGCCGGGGCCAAAGACGCCGTGGCCGCGGCGGGCAATCGGGTTGCCGGCGTACTTGCTGAACGGGCCCAGGGGCGATTTCGCGGTGGCGTACCCCACGGCGTAGTCGGGCCCGTCGGCGCCGCTGCCGGAGTACATCAGGTAGTAAACGCCCTTGTGCTTGAGCATCCACGGCCCCTCGGCGATCGGCGCGCGGTGCTTCTCCCACTCGTCGGTGGGTGAGATGAGCACGGTAGAGTCACCCCTGGCGGTGAGAAGGTCGGCCATGGGCTGGACGGCGATGCGGCTATGCCCGGGAGCCATGCCGGAATAGTAGAGGTAGATGGAGCCGTCGTCGTCGCGGAACAGATGGGCGTCGAGGGCTTGTTCCACGAGCGTGCCCCGATCGACGAATGGCCCGAGAGCATCGTCGGCGACGGCCACGCCGATCAGCTTGCCGCCACCGGGGCGGTCGACGGTGTAGTAGAGATAGAACCGCCCGTCGCCCGGCTCGTTGTGAAACACGTCGGGTGCCCACGCTCCGCCCCGCGGGTCGGTGAAGCACTTGCCCTTCTGCCGCCAACGGACGAGGTCGTCGGAGATGAAGACGTCGTAGCCCTTGCCGTCGAGCGTGGGATAGAGGTAGTACCGGCCCTGGTAGCGGATGACGGCGGGGTCGGCGGGACCGATGCGGTCGATGATCGGGTTGCGGTACGTCCGAGCGGTGGTGGCCGCCGGGCGAGTGGCTGGAGCAGTGTCGACCTGGCCCGGCGGCGGTTTCTGGTCGCGGGCCGTTCCAGGCCCGGTCCAGACGGTGCCGTGGGCGCGCCTCGTTTCGCCGGGTGGGACGTCGCCGAAGGCGAGCATGATGTCCGCGCAGGGGTTGTCGCGATTGCTGTGGAGGAAGTACGCCCGCTCGCCGGTGATGCCGAATGACCAGACCTCCCGGGATCCCGCAGGCCCGGTCGATGTCGGCGCATGGCGCTCGGCGATCATGATCGGCCGGTCGAGGCGATTCTTGTTGAAGCCCCAGAACTGCCGGTAGAAGACGTTGTCGAACGATTCACCGTCCAGCAGCCAGGCCTCGAAGCGGTCGTCCCGGCCGGCGGACCGGCCCAGATCGGCGAGCGATCGCCAGCGTCCGGTGCTGCGCACGAAGACGCGGCCGTCGCTCCACCAGTCGGCATCGGCGAGCAGGGCACAGATAGCCGCGCCGGCCTTGCGGATAGTCGTCGAGCCGCGATTGGTCAGCGTGATCGTGAAGTCAACCCGGTCCGGTCCGGGCTGGACGCGGGTGTGCCAGGAGACTTCGCCGTCGCGGGGGAACCGCACGCCCGCGCATTCGACCGTGCGCTCATCGACGAGGCCGGCGTTACCGCCGCCGAACAACCTTTGTGTGCCGACGTGCTGGTTCCACGCCGAGCCGTCCCACTGCCAGGCGTCGCCCTTGGGGTAGATGGAACTGGCCCCGCGGTCGCTCATGATCGCCTCGGGGACCCACAGCCGCACCCGGCCGATCTCGGGCGTCATGAACGCCATCAACTGCGTGCCGTCGCCCAGCGGCTCGACGCGCACGACGGGACGATCGCCGTGAGCGTCCGACGCCGACAACAAGGTCGCGCCGACGATGAGTCTTAACGCCACCAGGGCCACATAACGCGTGGACGGAACCATAGCGGGGATTGTACGGTGATGATGCGGCGCGGCAAGTCGAGATACTCCTTGATGTCGCTTCGGTATGGCCGGCGGCCCGGCTCATCTCACTTGGATGGTTCGAGGGCGGCCCCGACGGTCGCGGGTTGATTCCGGCCTCGCCTGGCCGCGTCTCGCGCTTCTCACACTCTGTCGAGACGTCGAGAACGCGCCGATCCGTCTTGTTTGCTTAGACACCCGCGGCTGCCGTCGGGTTCGCACTATTCTTCCACGTGACCGTAAATCTTGCAGCCGGGAAGGTCTGGCCGCGGATGGTGGGCCGTCAATAGCCGATGGCGGCGCCGTCCTTGCGGGGTTCGGAGCCGGCTTGGAGCACGCCGTTGGCGTGGTCGATGAGAATGCCCTGGTAGCCGCCGAAACCGCCGCGGCCGCGGGCGACGTTGTGGCCCTTGACCTTGAGGGCGGCGATCACCTCATCGGAGACGCCGGACTCGACGAGGACGCTGCCGCCGTCTTTCATCTCGCGGCCGGTGGGCGTGCTTGACCCCGTGTGCTGGCAGCGGGCGGCCTCGCCGGCCTCCTGTACGTTCATGCCGTGGTCGATCAGGTTGCACAGCACCTGTAC
>JACQVT010000221.1 GCA_016209665.1 Planctomycetota bacterium
GACCCACGACGAAGCCCGCGCGGCCCTCGCCAACGTGCAGCGGCGGCAGGCCCAGGCGTCCATCATCCCGTGAGTCCGCATGAACAACGCCGGCAGCCATCGCCTGTTCCGCCCCGAATCCGCCAGCCGGTCGCTGGGTTTCTATATCCCCGCGACGGCCGCCGCCCGGGCGATTGGCCTGGCTCGCGGGATTCTGCTCGCCCGGCTCATCAGCGAACATGAGTTCGGCCTGTTCCAGATCACCATCCTGACCATCAACGTGCTGAACCCGCTGTGCGCCCTGGGGCTCAACGAGGGGATCACGCGGTACGTCCCGATGTACGAAACCCGCGGCACGCTCCGCCCGTATCTGCGGCGGGTGGTGCCGTTCATCGCGGCGGTGGCCCTGCTGACCAGCGCGATCCTGTTCGCGGCCGCTCAACCCGTGGGCCGGCTGATCTACGCGACGGTACCGGCGTCCGGCGGAGGCCCAGGCGCAGATCCAGAGGCCGTCGCCACCTGGACCGGCCTGACCCGGATCGCGGCCGGCACGACCTTCGGCATTGTGGTCTACTTTCTGCTGCTGGCGATCCTCAAGGGCTTGCGGATGTTTCGCGCGGTCAGCCTGCTGGAACTGCTCAACAACCTGTTGTTCACACTCCTGACGATCGTCGTGGCCTGCTCGGGTCGTCCGACGGCCGGTGCGATGACCGCCTGCGGTCTGGCCAGCGTGGTGCTGCTCGTGCCGTTGTTCGCCTTCCCGATGCGGCGGACGATCGTCGATACTCCGTCCCGCTCCGAATCGAGAGCGTCCACGTCGACGACGTCAACCGATGAAGAACGGGCCGCGGGGTTCATCCCCGCGCACGACGAGATCGACGTGCCGTTCCTCGCGTCGCAGCCATCGGGCGAAGTCACCGCCGATGCAACGGCACCTATCGTCCAACTGCTGCGTTTCAGCTTCTGGGCGGCCGTCACCGCAGTCATCTGGCAGGCGCTGCAGTACTATCCGATGTGGTTCCTGCAGAAGACGCACGGCCCGAGCGTGACCGCGGTCTTCGGCGGCGTTCGGCTGATCACGCAGGCGGTGGTCGTGGGCGCGGTGACGGTGGTGGCCGTCGTGCAGACCTCAGTCACGAAGACGTGGGAGGCCGAGGGGCACGCCCCGGCCGACCGCCGCCTGCGGCTGGCGTACAAGGCCACGTCGCTGCTGATGCTGGTCGGCTGCGTGGCGTTCGCCGCCGCCGCCGGGCCGATCATGCGGCTGTTTCCCCGCAGCTACGGGATCGGCGTGGCCATCGTACCGTTGTGCCTGATGTTCTTTTTGATCAGCGGCCACCTGACGTTCCTGGCCATCCACTTCGCCCTGATCGAAAAGATGCGGCACCTGTTGTGGCCGTGGGCCCTGGGCCTGGTCGGGAACGCCGTCTTCGGCCTCCTGCTGGTCTCGCCGCGGATTCCCCCCGCCCAGGCCCTCGTCGGTGCCGCCTGGGCCGGCAACCTCGGCATCACCGCCGGCCTGCTGGTGACGGTCTGGCTGCTCTACCGCGAGCGCCGGCCCATCGACATCGGCACCATCGTCTTGTGGGCCGCCATCTACGTCCTCGCCCTGCCGGTCTGGACCCAACTCATTGGCACCGCGCTCATCCTGCTGCTCGCCGCCGCGTCGCCGGCCATCTTCACCCGCGAGGAAAAGCACGAGATACGGCAGTTCGTCACCGAGCGGGCCGCGATCCTCAGACCGCGCGGACGCACGAGCGAGTAGTGCATCTCAGCCGACAAGATGATTTGTGTCACGCCGCATCGAACCGGCACACCGCGTCGAACAGCCTGGCGTTGTGGTGGCGGACCACGGATTCGTCCTTCAGCAGCGCGACCCGCCAGGCGTCGCACTTGAACGACTGGTCCCAGTTGCTTTCCACGCCGCGGCCCATGCCCTCCAGCACGACCAGATCGCTGCGGGCCGCCTGGGCGTTGCATTCCTCGCTGACCCGGCCGAGGTCGATCAGCGGCGTATCGCCGCCCGAGCCGATGGCCACCACGCGATCTTCGGCGCACAACCCGGCCAGCACGGCGTCGCGGTCGGCCAACCGCCCCAGCAGCGGCCGCAACTCCGCGAGGGTGATGTCGTTCAGGGCCGCCGCGTCGTTGGCGGCCAGCACGACCCGCGTGCCCGCCCGGGCCATCTCGCGCACCAGCGGCACCACCCCCAGCACGATGTCCGTCCCGGCGTTGTCCACGAAGATGAGCGCCTGGCGATACCGGCCCGGCGGTCCCAGCCGCTCCATCAGCGCATCCGCGTCGTCGATGAACCACGGCCGCGGCGGCACCTGCCCGAGGATCGTCTGGAAAGCCAGTTCGCCCCGGTGGTACATCTCGATCGTCTTCGGTGAGCCGAGGTCGAACATGTTCCCGGCGAACAGGCCGCGGAACAGCAGGTCCCATCGCTCCCGCCCGGCCGGCGTCGCGTCAACGCTTCGCACCACGCCAGGGTACAGCTCCGCGGCCAGAGCGTTCTCCCGAGTCTTCACCTGGCGGTACGGGTCGGTCCAGTTGTACCTGGCCAACAGCCGGTTGCGCAGCCGCGTCAGGTCGATGGTCATCAAGTGACCGTTCGCCTCGGCGGCCGCCCGGACCTTCGCCAGTTCCGCCTGATACTCGGCCTCGAACGCCGGCCAACGGGTCTCGAAATCCCCGCCCGCCTGCGCCGCGTCCGCCCGCAGCAGCGGCTCGATCCACCGGGGAAACTGTTCAAACAGCCCGAGCCAGTACGCCCGGTCCCACGGATCGGCGGCAATGTTCCACTCGGAAACGTGATACGCTTGAGGATCGACTAGCTGACACAAAACAGGCATGGTTTACCCATACAAATGGAGAATGGAGAGTGGAGACATCGCTTCCGCATGAGGAGGTTCTCTCGAAACAGGGGCGCACGACCCGAGCACGCAGGATCTGTCTCCATTCTCCACTCTCCATTCTCAACTCCTGGCCGTGTCTCCATTCTCAATTCTCCATTCTCAACTCCTGGGGTATCGGAATCGGTTGTCCCTCCCGGTTCACGCAGGCCAGGATGGTCGACGCCTCGCACAGCAGCACGCCGTCGCGGTATAGCTTATATTCGTGGTCGATGCGGGCCCGGCTCTGCCGCGTGATCCGCACGTGCAGCTTCAGCAGGTCGTCGTACAGGGCCGGCCGGCGGAACCGGCACTCGACTTTGACCACCACGAACAGCACGCCGGCCGCCTCCAGGTCGCGGTACCGCGCCCCGCTCGCCCGCAGCAACTCCGTCCGCCCCATCTCGAAGTACTCGAAATACCTCGAATGATGCAGGAACCCCATCGGGTCGCACTCGGCGTAGCGGACCCGAATCTCGAATTGGCATTCTCGGCTCATCCACTAGAACTCCCCCGCCGGCCGGCAATAGTCATTGTCAGGGCACTCGTCGCACTGGAACTCGTACTGCTGACAGCGGCGCACCCGGTGCACGATCAGTTGGGCCATCATCTTGTCCAGGCCGATCGGTCCCGCGCAGTGCCACTCGACGCCCGGATGCCGGGCCGCCGCCTCGGCGCACAGGCGGGGGATGTCCTCGCGGCTGTGCCGACCGGGGGCGAGAAAATAGGGAAAAATGAACACGAAGTCCGCTCCGCCCGCCACCGCGGCGTCGAACGCCTGCCCGATCGTGGGCTCGGCCAGCTCCATGTGGGCCGGGTACACGGCATCCATCGTCAACCGCTGCACCTGGGCCGCCAGGTCCTCCAACATGCGGTTGGCGGCCTCCCGCTCGCTGCCATGGTCGACAATGATCAGCGCACGTCGCATAGTGGCTGTCAGCTTTCAGCTATCAGATCTCAGCTCTCAGCCAGCTAGGCCCAGCCAGGCGTGTGGCTGACGGCTGATAGCTGAAAGCTGACGGCTTCTTTGTCATTCCCACTCGATCGTGCTTGGCGGCTTGCTCGACACGTCGTACACCACTCGGTTGATGCCCTTCACCTCGTTGATGATCCGCGACGAGATGCGGCCCAGCACCTCCCAGTCGATGTGCACGAAGTCCGCCGTCATGAAGTCCGTGGTCTCGACGAACCGGATCGCCGCCACCTGCTGTCCCTCGTAGCTGCGGCCATCGCCCATCACGCCGACCGCGCTGACCGGCAACAGGGCCGCGAAGGCCTGGCTGATCTTGCGGTACCAGCCGGCGGCGCGAATCTCGTCGATGACGATCTCGTCCACCGCCTGCAAGAGGGCCACCCGCTCGCGCGTCACCTCGCCGATGATCCGCACCGCCAGGCCCGGCCCGGGGAACGGGTGCCGCCACACGATCTCCTCGGGCAAGCCCAAATGCTCGCCCGCCAGCCGCACCTCGTCCTTGAACAGGTCCCGCAGCGGCTCGATCAGCTCGAACCCCAGTTCCGCCGGCAGCCCGCCGACGTTGTGGTGCAGCTTGATGTTCGCCGCGTGCCCGCTCAGCCCGTGGCCCGACTCGATCACGTCCGGGTACAGCGTGCCCTGGGCCAGGAACCGCGCGTTGCGGATGCCCGCCGCCTCGGCCCTGAACACGTCGATGAACTCATGGCCGATGCGCCGCCGCTTTTCCTGCGGGTCGGTCACGCCGGCCAGCCGCCCCAGGAACCGCTCGGAGGCGTCCACCACCCGCAGGTCGATCTTGAAATGGCCGCGGAACGTCGACTCGACCAGGCTCACCTCGTTCTTCCGCAGCACGCCGTTGTTGACGAAGATGCACACCAGGCGCTCGCCGATCGCCTCGTGCAGCAGGGCCGCCGTCACGCTGCTGTCCACGCCGCCCGACAGCCCGCAGATCACGCGCTCGTCCGGCCCCACCCGCTGACGGATCGACCGGATCGTCTCCTCGACGAAGTTGCCCACTTCCCACTTGCCGTGGCAGCCGCAGAGGTCGTACAGGAAGTTCCGCAGGATCTGCCCACCGTGCCGAGTATGCGTCACCTCGGGGTGAAATTGCACGCCGAAGACCGGCCGCTGTCGGTGCCGCACCGCCGCCAGCGGGCAGTTTCCCGTGCGGGCCAGCGGCAAGAAGTCCTTCGGAAGCGTCTGCACCATGTCGCCGTGGCTCATCCACACCGTCGTCGGCGTCGGCACGTGGGCGAGCAGGCCGCCGGCCTCGAGCACCTCGACCTGCGTCCGCCCGTATTCCCGGGCCGGAGCGGCGTCCACCTTAGCCCCGAGCACCTGACACGTCACCTGCATCCCGTAGCAGATGCCCAGCACCGGCACGCCCAGATCGAGAATACCGGGGTCGCACCGCGGAGCACCGGCCTCATACACGCTGGCCGGCCCGCCGCTGAAGATCAGGCCGAAAACCTTCAGCTTCCGCAAGCGGTCGGGCGAAATGTCCGGCGGACACAGCACGCTGAACACGCGGTTCTCCCGCACCCGCCGGGCGATCAGTTGGGAGTACTGACTCCCGAAGTCAAGAATGGCAATCGTCTCTTCCATAGAACGATTATACGCCATCTCTCGCCAAGCCCCAAACCCCTCGCTTCTCACCGGGTGTGGCAAGGAATTGTGGCACAGCCGCCCCCGGCTGTGCATCTACTGCGCGTCCACGCCTCAGTCACCCAGCCGAGGGCGGCTGGGCCACAAGATTTGCCAAGAACCCTTGCCACACCCCTTCTCACCTCTCACTTCTCACTTCTCACTTCCGCCAGTATCGTACC
This sequence comes from Planctomycetota bacterium, assembly GCA_016209665.1. Lineage (GTDB taxonomy): Bacteria > Planctomycetota > Phycisphaerae > UBA1845 > PWPN01 > JACQVT01. The sequence goes on from JACQVT010000221.1 coordinate 5,673, forward strand.
CCCCATGCCGCCTGCTCCCCCCAGCGCCGCCCAACCCCTGACATGGCGACGCCTCGCCGCCGGCATTCTGCTCCTGACGCTCCTGACCGCTGTCCTGTATGGCCGGTCGATCAGCGGCGGTCTGGTCCTCGACGACCACAACCACCGGGCTGAGCTGCGCGACGGAAACTGGTCGTTCCGGTCGCTCGTCGAGGCCTCGCACCTCGGCGGGACCCACCGGCGAGTCCAGATGTGGTGGCAGCACGACGCCGACCTGTACTTCTTCCGGCCGCTGGCGTTTCTCATCATAAGGGCCACCTATGTCGCCGGCGGCTGGCGTCCGGAGGTGATGCACGTCGCCTCGCTGGCCTGGGGTGTCATTTGTGCGACCCTCGTGTTCGCCCTGGCCTGGCGGGCGACCGGCCGGTTCGGCTGGGCTCTGTTTGCCGCCGTCGTCTTCGTGATGCACCCCAACAACTTCCTTGCCCCGCGCTGGGTCGCCTGCCAGAACGAGCAGATGGCCGCCGCCTTCACGCTGGCCGCCCTGCTGACTTACGGCTACTACTCGGGCTGGTGGCCGAGCGCATCCACCGCATCGCCGACCGGCCGGCTCGTCGCCCTGCTGGCCGCGTTGGCGTGCTATGTCGCGGCCCTTGGCTGCCGCGAGTCCGCCATCATCCTGCCGGCCATTCTGCTGGCGGGCGACCTCGCCACTCGTGGACGAACCGCAGGCACAACACCGGCCGGTGAAATACCTCGCCGATCTCCGCGCGTCGCAGCGTACCTTTGCTTCGCCGCCATTGCGGTGGCCTATTTGCTTGTGCGCCGGCACATGCTTGGCCCGGTGACGATCCCGGATCGACCGTATGCCTGGCCGCCGGGCGAGCCCGGCTTCCTTGGATTCATCCTCGACAAGTTCGTGTACTACGTCATCGGCCTCTGGGCGTACATCCCGATCGTCGGGTTCGCCGGCCAACAGCAGATGCACGCCCACCCCGCCGTTTTCTACGGCCTGTTTGCCCTCATCGTCATCGTCTGGACGACGATCCTCATCGCCAGCCGCCCTCCGAAGCCTGCCATGCGATCGTCGATGCTGGATTTACGATCCTGGATTTGGCCGCGGCTCTCTGATCCCCGC
>JACQVT010000222.1 GCA_016209665.1 Planctomycetota bacterium
AATTAGACCAGCGAGTCATCACCACGCGAAGTGTCCGTCCGGAAAATCGGACCCACCCCACGATATAAGGCAAATGATCAGGCCCCTGAAAATCGCTGCTACCAGGGCCGCTTCAAGTCGTTCCCGATCGAGCAGGACGCTCACTTCCTGCGCGTGTGTCGCTACGTGGAGCGCAACGCCCTGCGGGCGGGCCTCGTCGAGCGGGCGGAGGACTGGCGCTGGTGCAGCCTGTGGCGGCGACGGCAGCGACCGACGGCCAACGACCGGCCGTTCCTGTTGCCGCCGGTATCCTGGCCCGTCGAGCCGCCGACGAACTGGCTGGCGGTGGTGAATCGGCCGGAGAGCGAGGCGGAACTGGACTCGCTGCGGAAGTGTGTCCAGCGCGGCGCCCCCTATGGCAATCCGGATTGGCAGCATCGCACGGCCTTGAGGTTGGGCCTCGAGTCGTCGCTCCGCCCCCGAGGCCGCCCGCCAAAGTCAAGCAATCGGTGAAAAAGACTCCCGACCCCTTTTTTCCTCTGTCGTCCGCCGCATTGGGGCGTGGCGGGGATTCCTGGCCGGCATGTGGCCCAGCCGCCCTTGGCTGGGTGATTCAGGCCCCGACACGCAGCCGAGGGGGGCTGTGCCACATTTCCTGACCACGCTCGACTCGGCGGCCGGACTGCGATCGAGATGGACATCGCGGGGGGCCGTGGTACACTCCCCATCGTCTACCGAGTAAAGGAGGTATCGCGTGTCGAAGAACAGTGGTCTATCGCGGCGGCAGTTTCTATCCCGGGCGGCTGCCGGCGCGGCGGTTCCGTATTTCATCACCGGTCACGCCTCAGGCGCGAACGTGGCCGCCGGCACGGCCGCCAACAGCCGCATCCAGATTGGCCTGATTGGGGCCAACGGCCAGGGCAACTACGACCTTGACGAAGTCCTCCGGCAACCCGATACGTCGATCGTCGCCGTCTGCGAGGTGTACAAGGAGCGTCGCGACAGCACCATCGCCCGCATCATGAAGGCCGCCACCCAGCCCGAGGGCCGGGGCCGTCACGACCCGAAACCTTACACGGACTACCGCGAGGTGCTGGCCCGCAAGGACGTCGACGCGGTGATCATCGCGACCACGCCGCACTGGCACTGCCGCATGGCCGTCGACGCCGCCGAGGCCGGCAAGCATTTCTACTGCGAAAAGCCGATGACGATGTACCCGGCCGAGACACTCACCGTCAAACGCGCGGTCGAGAAGTACGGCGTCATCACCCAGATCGGCACCCAGATCCACGCCACGAAGAACTACCGCCGCCTCGTGGACGTCGTCCGCTCGGGCGCGCTCGGCAAGTTCTCACTGGGCCGCACGTTTCACATCCTCAACCAGGGGCGGAAGGGAATCGGGCACGCGCCGGATACGCGGGTCCCCGAAGGGCTCGACTGGGACATGTGGCTCGGCCCCGCTCCCAAGCGCGAGTTCAACGCCCTGCTGTTCAAGGACTCCGCCTACCACCCGTCGTTCATGGCCTACAGCGGCGGGTGGACGCCCGGCATGGCTCCGCACATCATCGACGTGCCCTTCTGGGCGCTGGAACTCGGCTACCCGACGGACACCTACAGCTCGGGCGGCCGCTACCTGATCGAGGACGACGGCGACGCCTACGACCTCCAGGAGGTCACGTGGCAGTTCCCCGGCTTCACGCTGACCTGGACCACGTCGCTGATCAACAGCTTCGCCTACACGCTGCAGGGCGACCAGGGCTGCCATCGTCGCCGCGGCATCTACCTCCACGGCGTGAACGGCACGCTCATCGGCGACTACAAGGTCCTCGAGGTCATCCGTGAAGCCTGCTTCCTCCACAAGTTCAACCTCGAGGATATTCCCCGGGTCATCCCCGATTCGCCCGGCCATCATCGCGAATGGCTTGACGGCATCCGCTCCAAGACCCAGCCGAGCTGTCACGTGGGGTACCACTGCAAGATCGACATGGCCCTCACGCTGGCGATGCTCTCGCTCAAGCTGGGCCGCAGCATCCGGTTCGATGCCGCTACCGAGCGGATCGTGGGCGACGAGGAGGCGACGCGGCTGATGGTGCCGGAATATCGTTCGCCGTGGAAGTTCCCGAAGGACTACGTTTAAGACCCGGGCCTTCGGCCCGGTGAGAAGTGAGAAGTGAGAAGTGAGAAGTGAGAAGTGAGAAGTGAGAAGTGAGAAGTGAGAAGTGAGAAGTGAGAAGTGAGAAGTGAGAAGTGA
>JACQVT010000219.1 GCA_016209665.1 Planctomycetota bacterium
CTCTTCTTCTATTACTCGCAGCTCGACTGCCACCACCCGGACTACTTCCCGCGCGGACGCACCGGGCTGTTCGCCGGCCGGCCCGAGAAGGGCGATTTCAATCGCTACCTCGACTACATGGACGCGCAGCTCAAGGAGCTGCTCACGGGCTATGGCGACGTCGGCGGGATCTGGTTCGACGGGTGGTGGGACAAGCCCGATGCCGAGTGGCGGCTCTCACGGACCTACAAGCTGATCCACGACCTCCAGCCCGCGGCGCTCGTCGGCGCGAACCACCACCGGAAGCCGTTTCCCGGCGAGGACTTCCAGATGTTCGAGAAGGACCTGCCCGGCTTCAACACGGCCGGCTTCAACGAGCAGTCGGAGATCGGCGAGCTGCCGCTCGAGATGTGCGAGACCATCAACAACTCGTGGGGCTACAACAAGACCGATCGCCGCCACAAGAGCACGAAGGACCTGCTCCAGCTGCTGGTGAAGGCCGCGGGTTACGACGCGAACCTCCTGCTCAACGTCGGGCCGATGCCCGACGGCACGATCCAAGCCGACCACGTCGAGCGGCTACGGCAGGTCGGCGAGTGGCTCGCGAAGAACGGCGAGTCGATCTACGGCACGCGCGGCGGCCCGTTCAAGTGGACCGCCCTCGGCCCGGGCAGCTACACCTCCACTCACAAGGGCGACCGCGTCTTCGTGCACGTGTTCGACTGGCCTCCCGACGGCCGGCCGCTCATGCTCCCGCCGATTGCCCGCAAGGTGTTGCGCGGCTCGTTGCTGAACGGCGGTACCGCGCAGGCCAGTCCCACAACCGAAGCCATCGAAATCACCGTCGCCCCATCGGACCGGGACGACGTCGACACCATCGTCGTGCTGCAAGTGGACGGACCGGCCAGCGACATTCCACCCGTCGGCAGGCGGTTCGCGTCGCTGGCGGCGGGCAAGCGGGCCCGGGCGTCCAACGTCTTTAAGAACTCGCGGGAGTTCCGCGCCTGGATGGCCTTCGACGACGACTCCGACACCCGCTGGGCGACGGACGCCGGCACGCACGAGGCCTGGCTCGAGGTGGACCTGGGCGAACCCCAGACCATCGGGGCCGCGGTGATCATGGAGGCGTTCGCCCCGCGCGTTCAGGCCTACGAACTTCAGCGGGAAGTCGACGGCAAGTGGGAAACGTTCCATGGCGGCACCACGCTGGGCTCGGAGGCGCGGGTCTCGTTTCCACCCGTCACCGCCCGCAAGGTCAGGCTGCACGTGCTGAAAGCCAATGAAGGACCGACCATCCGCGAGTTCCAGCTTCTCGGCCCGTTGGGTCCGCACAACGGGTCGTAGGCGGGACTGATGTGTCCGGTCCGTTGGTCGGCGGCGGCTTGACGGGGCAGGGTCATTCGCTTACAAGGACCTCGCATCGTTCAACACGACGGGGAGGCGAAGGCATGTTGAGTATCATTCCTCGTGACCGGCGCTTCTTCGATCTGTTCGAGGAGGCGTCGGCGCTGGTCGTCCAGGCGGCCCAGGCCTATGCGGACATGCTGCGGGACTATCAGCAGCGGGAGCGTTACGTGGCGATCATCCGCCAGGTCGAGCACGATGGGGACGAGGTTGCCCATCGGACGCTCGCCAAGCTGGACACCACGTTCATCACGCCCTTCGATCGCGAGGACATCTACGCCCTGATGAAGCTGATGGACGACGTGATCGACGAGACCGACGCCGCGGCCAAGCGCCTGACGCTGTACCAGATCGCCAAGCCGACCGACGCCCTGATCAAGCAGACCGACATTCTCTTGCAGGCGACGAAGATGGTGGCCGCCGCCATCCGCGAACTGCGGAACCTCAAGAACCCGGCGGGCCTCCGCGAGCGCCTGATCGAGATCCACGCGATGGAAAACGCCGGCGACGACATCAACCACGCCGCGACCGCCGAGCTGTTCTCCGGCGCCTTCGACGCGATCGAGGTGATCAAGTGGAAGGAGATCTATGAACTCACCGAGCGGGCCATCGACCGCTGCGAGGACGTGGCCAACACCATCGAGGGGATCATTTTGAAGAACTTGTAGCCTTCGGACCGATGACCGTCTACATCATCATCATCATCGTGATCGCCCTGCTGTTCGATTTCAGCAACGGCATGAACGACGCGGCCAACTCGATCGCCACCGTTGTGGCCACCCGGGTGCTGCCGCTGCGGCTGGCGGTCCTGTGGGCGGCGTTCTTCAACTTCATCGCGGCGTTCTTTTTCGAGACGCACGTGGCCGCGACCATCGGGAAGGGTTTGGTGGCCAAGGATGTCATCGACCCGCATCTGGTTCTGGCCGCCCTGCTCGCCGCGATCGGCTGGACGCTGGTCTGCACCCGCAAGGGCCTGCCCATCAGCGTCTCGCACGCCCTCATCGGTTCGCTGGCGGGAGCGGCGCTGGCCAAGGCCGGCTGGGCGGCCCTGACCTGGCCCACGCTCGGGAAGGTGGCGGCGTTCATCGTCCTGTCGCCGCTGATCGGGCTGGCCGCGGCCAGCCTGATCATATTCGTCCTGGTCTGGCTGTGCTGGGACCGGGCCCCGCGCCAGGTCAACCGCGCGTTTCGCTTCTTGCAGTTAATCTCAGCCGCTGTTTATAGCCTCAGTCACGGGTTGAACGACGCCCAGAAGACGATGGGCATTATCCTGGCCCTCTTGCTCAGCGTGCCGTCGATGCAGCGGTACGCCACGACCGACGGCACGCCGGACGGGCACCTCGCCTGGTGGATCATCCTGAGCTGCCACGCCGCGATCGCCCTGGGCACTTACGTAGGCGGATGGAAAGTGATCCACACGCTCGGCCATCGCGTGACGCGGCTCCAACCGTTCGACGGCTTCGCCGCCGAGACGGGCGGCGGCGTGACCATCATTGCCCTGTCCACGCTGGGCATCCCGGTCAGCAC
>JACQVT010000203.1 GCA_016209665.1 Planctomycetota bacterium
AAGCCCAGGAGCCGGACCGGCCCCACCGTTTTGTCGATCAATCTTGAAGCCACGGGACCAATAGTGCCGAGATGCCCCCGTTTGCCAACCCCCCCCTGGATGTCGTGGGCGGGATTCCCGGCCGGGCCACTATATCTGGTGGTGTGGTTCCGGTTATACTACCGTCTTATGCGCTGCCCCTTCTGCAAGGAAATCAACCAGGACAAGGTCATCGACTCGCGGCTGAGCGAGGGCGGGGAGGTGATCCGCCGCCGCCGGCAGTGCCTCAAGTGCAAGAAGCGGTTCACGACCAAGGAGCGGGTGGAGAACGAGATCCGCGTGACCGTGATCAAGCGCGACGGGAGCCGAGTGCCCTACGACCGCGGCAAGATCCTCGGCGGCTTGCAGCGGGCGTGCTGGAAGCGCCCCGTCGACGATGCCGCCCTGGAGCAACTGGTCGACAAAGTCGAAGACACGATCTTCCGCAACAATGAGCGCGAGGTCAGCAGCCAGTACATCGGGCTGCTGATTGGCGACTGCCTGCGGGCCATCGACCAGATCGCCTACGTCCGATTCGCCAGCGTGTACCGCCGTTTCGAGGACCTGGGCGAGCTGATCAGCGAGGCCCAGGACGTGATCCATCGCAGTGCCGCGTCCACGCCCGGTCAGCAACAGTTGTTCGACTGACCAAGGCGCATCAATCCGCAACGCAGCGTCCAAGCCCAGGGATTGCGATCCCTGGGTTCTATGGTTGGGATGAGGAGTGGGCGCTCGCGAGGGCCCGCGCCGGCGCGAAGTACGCCGACCACCATTGCGGGCCCAGTCGATCGGCGATGGGATCGGCGGCGGCCCGGGCGAAGGCGGCCTCATGACGAGCGTCGCGGCGATGGTCGACGCCCAGGGCGATCACGGCGAACAGCAGCAGCACGCCCAGCGATGACGAGGCCACCGCCAGGCCCGCCCGGGCCCAGGCGCCGGCCGGCAGACCCGCCCTGCGCCGCCGCCACCAACCCCAGACCGTCCACGTCATGAGGACCAGAATGCAGGCCAGGCCGGCCACGGTGCCCACGCGGCGGAACACCTGCACGTCGGCGGGCGGGCGCCAGGCCTCCGGACGCACGGGAAGATACGTCCACGCAAACACCGCAACGATGAGCGCGAACAGGACACCACCCAGCACCGCCGGCAGCGGCACGACCGCCCGCTCGAACGGCGGGCCTGGCCGCAGACAGATGCGCACGGCGAGCATCCACACGACCAGCAGATTCATGGGCGCCAGCATCAACGGCCCCAACGACCGGCCGGAAAACAGCCACACGAACGGCAGCGACCCGCCGGCGAGCAGCAGCACGGGCACCACCGCGGCCGCGACCACGATCCCCGGAGCAATGAACGCCCCCGCTCCCTGCCACAGCCAGACCAGCGGCACGTCGCCCATGCGCTGCCGTACCAACACCACGACGATCAGTGCCAGGCAGACCAGCAGCAGGAGTCCTCCCCCGGCCAGAACCCCGACCGCCGCCACCAACGCTCCCACAGCTTCCCGCTGGAACTCGGCCGCCACGGCCGGCTCCGCGATTGCCGGCAACAGCGCGACATCGTCTATCCCTGGCTCCATCCACTCCTGCCGAAACTGCTGGAGGTGGCGGATGGCAGCCTCGGCTTGGTCGGGCTTCGCGCCGCCGGCCGCCTGCAATTCGTGAATCGCCGCCGGCAGCCGGGCTGCGACCAGCAGGGCGACGTCGGGCAGGGGCGAATCCTCGACCGCGTCCGTCAGCACCCGAATCCCCCCTGCGTACGCTCGCCTCGCATCAGCCGGCCTGCTCTGCCGTCGGTACTCCCCGCCGAGCGCCATCAGTCTGTCCGCGGCTTCGCGCACGATCGGCCGATAGTCCACCAGCGGCGAGGACCAGCGAACGGCGTCGAACAGTACCTCCGCGCGTCGGGCCGAGAGAGCCCTGTCCCGCAGTGCAGCCACGAAGACCGTTCGCAGCCGAGCGACCATCGGCCGCAGCGGCGGGCCGTTCTCCAACTGTTGCAGCAGTCCCGCCACCTGGTCGTCAATCGCCGGTTGGGAGGCGCTTGCCGGCTGGCTGCTCGGCCCGATGCCGCTACGGCGCAGGCGCACGAGCAGATCTGCCAGGATCGGCAGCGCGTTGTCAGGTGACGCCTCCAGCCAGCTCCCCAGCTCGTCATCGGTCGGGTCACGCCGCGTCAGGACGTGGAACTGGGTCATCGCGTCTCGGGTCCGCCGGTCGGCCTGCCAGGCCCGGTGGGCCGCCTGGATGGCCGCGGCCTCACCCGGTGCCGGATCGAGACTCGGCACCATCAGTCGGACCTGTTCGATCACGGTGTCCAGCAGCGGCAGACACAAGACGGTCAGCAGCAGCGATGCGGCCAGCCAGACGACCGTGCCTCGCCACCGCAGGCCGTGCGGCACGCGTACGGAAACTTTGCCAGCCTGACGTTTCATCGATGAGATGGGTCAGGACCCTCCGGGGTCGGTCAGCGGACCTCGGCGATCATCTCGATTTCGACCGCGGCATTCAGCGGCAGTTCGTTGACGCCCACGGCCGATCGGGCGTGCCTGCCCGCCTCGCCGAGGATGTCGACCAGCAGGCCGCTCGCGCCGTTGGCGACCTTGGGCTGGTCGGCAAAGCCGTCCGCGCTGTTGACGAACACGCCGAGCCGCACGATTCGCGTGATGCCGTTGATCCCGCCCGCCGCCGCTGCCGCTTGTGCGACGGCGTTGAGCACCGCCACCCGGGCCGCTTCGGCCGCCTGGTCGATCGACAGATCACGGCCGACCTTGCCCGCGGCGGTCAGCTTGCCGTCGCGCATCGGCAGTTGCCCGCTCGTAAACACCAGGTTGCCGACCCGAACATACGGCACGTAAGCGCCGACCGGCGCGGGCGCCGGCGGGAGCGTCAATCCGAGTTGCTTCAGGCGATCCTCATGCGTCATCACGCGTCTCCGGCATCCGGCGGATCGTGCGGCCCGCCCCCGGCCGCTCCCGCACCCTCGCGCGGGGCGTCCAGCGTTGCCGGATCGAGCGATCGGCCGAGGTCCACGTCGGCGACCTCGACCGCCTTGATCCGCCGGCTGAATTCATCATCCTCTTCTTCGGCGGGTTCCTCGTCCTCGAACAGGGCCTCGCGGGGGGCGTTCGCGTCGACCTCCTCGAACGGAGCATCAGCGATCTCGGCCTCCTCAGCATCGCCGACAGAAAGCACCACCTTCTCGCGGGGCGTCGTCGGTGGCTCGGAGGCGGTTTCAGGCACCGTACTGATCGGCGTCGCGTCGAGCAGCGTCACCACGATCG